>JBDHHL010000499.1:0-3488 GCA_039589375.1 Gemmatimonadota bacterium
AAGCCGGCGCCGTACTTGTTGTGGAATCTGGCGTTGGAGTTGACGTTGAAGTCCGCCGCCAGGAAGTTCCCGCCGAAATCCCAATCGAGCCACTGGTTGGCGTTGATCTGCCAATTGTCGAAGATGCTGAAGGGGTCACGCTTGGCGTAGCCGACCCACGTGAACTGGTTGATCCGGTCGGCGTTGCGCATGAAGCCGAGGTCGTTGATCTCGAAGCCCGGTGATCGCCAGGCCACTCCCGTCTGGAACATGAGATCGTGATTACTCGTCCGCGAGAAACGGACGGAGCCGGCGTGACCGCTCAGCGACGTTCGGGTGTCGTCGAGCGTGACGTAGTCGTTGTCAGGGCGCTGGTAGTAACGGGCCGATGATCTCTGAGCCGCGCTGATGGAATCGGTGCTGCCGCGTATCTCGCTTGCGAAGACGTTGGCCTGGAGACGGTAATCGCGATCGCGAAAGTAAGTGCTGAAGTCGAGTCCGCCGGAATAGGCCTCGTCGCGCAGAATATCGAGCTGGGGATCGTCGATGTCGCGGTTGACGGCCGTGACCATGCCGCCGAACTGCGTGTCCCCGCCGTGGAAGTCCTGCTGGAGGCGGCCTACGAAGTAGTTGGTCAGCGGCTCGACGGTGGCGTGACTGCGCACGCCGCCGTCATCGATCTCCGCCCGTTCCTTCAACGTCACGCTCTCCAGAACGCCCACGGTGAGACCACCTGCGGTCTTTCCGGTCAGCTTCACGGCGCCGATGATGGTCGTGCTGTCCGGCACGTCGACGTGCGCGCCTTCCGGCGCGTCCACGTCAACCGAGGGCCGCCTGCCGATCCGGCGCGAGTAGAACAGGTTGTCCCGCGTGAAGCTGCCACCGGTGATGGCGGGCGCGAGGCGTAGGTCGAGGATGTTGTTGCCCTCGATGAAGAAGGGTCGCCGCTCCCGAAAGAAGGTCTCGAACTCGGTCAGGTTGACCTGGGAGGGGTCCGCCTCCACCTGCCCGAAGTCCGGGTTGATCGTGAAGTCGAACGTCAGGTTGTTGGTCACCCCGATCTTGCCGTCCAGACCGGCGTCGAACTCCGAATCGCGGCCGTCGCGGAAGGGGTTGCCCGGTTCCGCCTCGAATCGCTCGGCACTCGCGACCGCATAGGGCAGCAGCTCGACATTTCGCTTCGGCTTCAGGTCGCGCAGGCCGCGCAGCTCGCCGAACTGGCTGACCCAGCCGGAGCTGTCCTTCGGGATCCGCTGCCAGGACGAGCGCTCCTCGAGCCGGAAGATGCGACGCTGGACCTGCAGGCCCCACATCTGCTCCTCAGCGCGACTGAAACGAAGCTGGCTGAGAGGGATGCGCATCTCGGCCGTCCAGCCCTCTGCGTCGGTCTGCGTGGCGCCGCTCCAGACCGGATCCCAGCTGGAGCTCCAGTTCTCTCCGTCGTTGGAGATGAACTCATCACCGCGCGTTCCTGAAAGGCTGAGCGTGAACGAGAAGCCCGTACGATGGTCGAAGTAGCTGTCGATGTTGACCTCGATCCAGTCGCCGGGAAACCAGTCCCGCCGCGCCAGCATCCTCGTCAGCAGTTCGGGATCGTCGTAGAGCCGGAAGGCGAAGTAGACGGCGCTGTCGTCGTAAAGCACCTTGAACCGCGTCTGCTGCGACGGTGGATCGCCGTCGGTGGGGTCGCGCTGGATGAAATCCCCGCTCCACTCGACGGTGTCCCATGCCGGGTCATCCAGGCGGCCGTCCAGGACCGGCGCTTCACCGACGATGCGAGCGGTCGTGTAAACCCGCTTCTCGATCGGCTTCTGCGTGTCGTCGTCGGGCTGGGCAGAAACCGGTGCGATGAAGCCGACGGACAGCAGAATCAAACACGAGCCGATGCGGGCTATCATCGCGTCTCCGGGATGTGGACCCTGTACGGCACAGCACGGTCGCCAGCCGGGATCTAGCATCCCCGGAGGCAATCACGAACAGATACGCTCGACCACCCGTTTGGTTGCGCACCGTTGCACTTCGATCGACCGTTTTCAAACGACCGAATTGGTCTCCTGCCCCGCGACCCGACCCGGTCGACCGCGCCCGAACCAGCCACACGGGTGTCCCCAAAACCGGGGTTTGGGAAACGTCCCCAGGCTGGGACGAACCAGCCACACGGGTGTCCCCAAAACCGGGGTTTGGGAAACGTCCCCAGGCTGGGACATGTCCGACAGCGATCTGCCATGGGGCGACCAAGAGCCTGATGGTCTCCGATGCCGCGCCGCGACTCTGAGGACTCGTCGTTTTCAATCGGTCAAGCAGGGGGAGACAATGAGCCGCTCCATGTCGATCGTGACGTCCGCGGCCCTGATGGTGCTAGGTCTCGCCAACATGGCTCACGCCGCGGCCGATCCGCCCTCGAATCGGGTGGACCAACTGTTCGAACGGTACAACCGGATCGATTCGCCAGGGTGCGCCGTCGGAGTCATCCACGACGGCGAGCTGGTCCACGGAAAGGGCTATGGGATGGCGAGCCTCGAACTCAATGTGCCGAACTCCACGAAGATGGTCTACGACGTCGGATCGATGTCCAAGCAGTTCGTGGCCGCCAGCATCCTGATCGCCGCCAAACGGGGCCATCTCTCGCTCGACGACGACATCCGCAGGTTCTTGCCGGAGATGCCGGACCACGGGACCCCCATCACCATCAGGCACTTGATCCACCACACCAGCGGTTTGCGTAGCTACACGGACCTCATCGGAGCGACGGATCTTTCCGTGGGGGATTTCCACTCCAGCGATGAGCTTCTCGCTCTGATCGCTCGGCAGAAGGAACTGAACTCTGCACCCGGCGACAACTATCTCTACTGCAACTCCGGCTACTTCCTGCTCGCGCAGATCATCGAGCGTGCGACGGGGAAATCGCTTCGCGTCTTTGCCGAAGAGCACATCTTCGAACCTCTGGGGATGAAGCACACGCACTTCCACGACGATCGATCCATGGTCGTGGCGGACCGCGCCATGGCCTACGCGCCCGTAGGTGAAGACCGCTTCGCGCGTCATTGGGACGTTCGCGGCGACCAGGTCGGGGCTGGCGGCCTCCTCACGACGGTGGAGGATCTCTTGCTCTGGGACAGGAACTTCGATGCAGACACTCTCGCCGGCGGCGGGATCGTGGAGCAGATGTTCCGTCGCGGCGTGCTGAACAACGGCGAGGAGATCGATTACGCGTTCGGGCTCATCCATGGTGACTACGGAGGGCTCGAGTTCGTGTACCACGACGGCGGCACCATGGGGTTCTTTTCCCTCTGGGCCCGCATTCCCGAACAGCGCTTTTCCGTGATCTTGCTCTGTAACGTCGCCGATCCGGACGCTTTGATGCCAGGGGAGATCGCCGATATCTACCTTGAAGAGCATCTCGCCGAGGAGGAGGCGGCGGCGGAGACCAACGAGGGCGCAAAGGAAGCCGAGCCAGTGAAGTTCATCGACCTTCCTGAGGAAGCCCTGGGGAGGTTCGAGGGCGGGTA
>JBDHHL010000500.1:0-3482 GCA_039589375.1 Gemmatimonadota bacterium
CGCCGCTCCGATGGCGTTCTTCCCGTTCGGTGGCGCGAAAGGCTCGTTCTACGGGGACCTCAAGGCCCAGGGCCGAGATGCCATCGATTTCTACACAGACAAGCGCGTCGTCATCTCGAGGTGGTAGCGATGAGTCCTACGAACCAGGCTGCGGTAACTACGGATACTGTTCGGGTGAAGGCGGATCACCGAGAGTATCTCTTCCCCTGCGCGCCGCCCCTGTACGAGGATCCTCTCGTTCTGGTCGAAGGGCGCGGCACGGTCGTGGTGGACTCGGAGGGACGCGAGTTCCTCGATTTCTTCAGTGGGATTCTCACCTCGTCGATCGGTCACTGCCATCCGGATGTGGTGGAGCGCGTGCGCGAGCAGGTGGGCAGGCTGGGTCACACGTCGACGCTCTACATCACCGAGAACCCGATCAGCACCGCCAGGCGGTTGAGTGAGATCGCTCCCGGTCGGCTCAGCCAGTCGTTCTTCACCAACAGCGGTACCGAGGCGGTGGAGACGGCGATCATGCTGGCCTGCATGTACACGGGGAGAAGCGAAGTGATCGCGCTCCGCCGGGCCTACTCGGGCCGAAGCATCCTCGCGACGAACCTGACGGGGCAGGCGCCCTGGCGTCCGCTCGGCAGCTTGCTGCCCGGCATCAAGCACGCGATGTCGCCCTATCGCTACCGGTCCCCCATGGAGGGCCTCGACGATGCGGCGTTCGTGGACGTTCTGGCCCGCGATCTGGAAGAGACAATCGAAACGGTAACCGATGGTCGGCCCGCCGCTTTCTTCGCCGAGACGATCCAGGGCGCGGCTGGCTACATCGTGCCGCCGCCCGGGTACTTCCAGCGCATGACCGAGATCATTCACAGCTACGGCGGGTTGTTCATCTGCGACGAGGTGCAGGCCGGCTTCGGTCGCACCGGCGGCAGGTGGTTCGGGATCGAGCACTGGGAGGTGGAGCCGGATATCATGGTCATGGCGAAGGGCATCGCCAACGGGTTCCCGGTGGGCGCTACGATGACGCGCCCGGAGATCGCTGAGGCCTGGACCGCAAAGACGATCTCGACCTACGGTGGTAACCCAGTGTGTACGGCGGCCGCCGATGCGACGCTCGAAGTGATGGCCCGCGAGGACACGCCCGGCCGCTCGGCGGAGCGCGGCGCGCAACTCCGTCAAGGTCTCGAGGAATTGTATGGCGCGCACGAGTGGATCGGCGAGGTGCGCGGCATGGGGCTGATGCAGGCGCTCGAGCTGGTCGAGGACCGAGCGAGCAAGGTACCAAGTCCCGGCAAGACCAAGGCGTTGCTGGAGGCGGCCAAGGAGGAAGGTCTGCTGGTCGGGGTCGGGGGACTGGAGGGGAACGTGATCCGCATCGGTCCCTCGATGCTCGTGAGCGAAGGCGAGGTCGAAGATGCGTTGGAGCGGTTATGCCGCGCGTGTCGGCGCGCGGACTCGGCGAGTTAGAGCGCGATGATCGGGGGTCTCCACTGGACGGCGTGGCTGCTGCTGATCGTGGCGGTCGCTCCCGCTCTCGTCTTAGTCGCAGTCTTCTACCTCAAGCACCGACGCGTGCGCGGCGGGTCGTAGCATGGGTTCGGCGGCGATTATCGCGGTCCTCGCAGTCTACGGCATCGTCCTCCTGGCGATCGGGATCTGGGGAAGGCGCGAGTCGCGCAGCGTTGCCGGCTACTACGTGGCGGGAAAGAAGCTTCCCTCTTGGGTCATCGCGTTCAGCTCCAACGCCACCGGCGAAAGCGCCTGGCTGCTCCTCGGCCTTACCGGAATGGGATATCTGGTGGGCATTCACGCCCTGTGGGTCGTGCTGGGCGAGGTCCTGGGGGTAGCGCTCGCGTGGGTGTTCGTTGGGCTGCGGTTCAAGGAATACACCGACCGCTACGACTCGATCACCGTCCCCGACTACCTCGAGGCCCGCTTTCGGGACACGGCGCACATTATCCGGCTGGTGAGCGTCGTGATCATCTTCTCGATGGTGACCGCCTACGCGGCCGCTCAACTCACCGCGTCGGGCAAAGCATTCAGTTCCTTTCTGGGCACGAGCTACGAGCTGGGCGTCCTGATCGGGATCGGACTGATCCTCTTCTATACGACGGTAGGTGGCTTCACGGCGGTCGCCTACAACGATCTCCTGCACGGGGTCCTCATGTTCTTGGGGCTTCTGGTACTGCCCATCGTGGGGGTCGCCGCGGTTGGCGGTTGGAGTCCGCTCGTGGCGCAGCTGGAGGCCATCGATCCGGACCTCCTGAAGCCGATGGGCGAGTTCGGGCTGTCTGCCTCAGGCGTGGCGAGCGCGGTGAGCTTCGTCGGCATCGGCTTAGCATTCTTGGGAGCGCCGCAGCTCCTCACGCGCTTCATCTCGGCGCGCAATAGGCACGAGATCGTCGATGGCAGCATGATGGCTGTGGTCGTCATCGTGGTCTTCGATATCGGCGCGGTGTTGGCGGGCATGGCGGGAAGGGTACTGTTCGATGGGCTCGCCGATCCTGAGACGGTTCTGCCGACGATGAGCGCCGAGCTGATGCCGGCCATCTTCACCGGGGTGTTCCTGGTGATCGTGCTCGCCGCCATCCTGTCGACGGTCGACTCGCTTTTGATCCTCGCGTCCTCGGCCGTCGTCCGAGATGTGGTACAGAAGGTGTTACACCCAGGGTTGACCGAGCGACAGTTCTCTTTCCTCGGCAAGCTGACCACGGTGGTGATCGGGGCCATCGCCCTGGCGCTCGCACTGCCGGAAGTTCGCGTGATCTTCTGGTTCGTCCTCTTCGCTTGGTCGGGACTGGCCTCGGCGTTCGCCCCAGTCGTTCTCTGTTCGCTCTTCTGGAGCCGTACCACAAAAGCGGGCGCGATCGCGGGGATGGTTGCGGGCTTCGCCGCCACTGTCCTCTGGGTGTTGCTGTTCAAGGATCGTTTCTACTCTCTGTACGAGATGTTGCCCGGCTTCTTGGCCGGATTCGCCGTCACGATCGGAGTCAGCCTCTTCACGCGCCCACCCGAAGGTGCGCGTGACGAGCTCGAATCCGTCCGCCGGGCAATCGAGCAAAGTAGCGCGTGATCGGTGGGAAGACGATCCACAAGGCTTGATCAACCGAAAACGGAGAGTTCATGCCATGCTTCGGAGTGTCCTCAAATCGACGTCGATCATCGCGGCGGCACTGTTCGCCTTCCAGCCGGGCCTGGCAAGCGCCCAGGACGAGGTTGCCGAGCTTCGCCTGAACTCGCGGGTCGAGCGAGATCTGGCGCCGGGCCAGACGCATACGTTCCACATCGCGTTGCGATCAGAGCAGTACGTGTTCGCGACGGTGGAACAGCCGGGAATCGACGTGGTCGTTAGGATCCACGATCCGGCGGGTGAAATTGTCGACGAGATCGATGGTCCGGGCGTGGGCGGGACAGAGGTCGTCACGCTCGTTTCCCAGGCCTCGGGTGACTATCGGATCGAGATTCAGCCGTACGACCCGGAGGCCGAGCCG
>JBDHHL010000501.1:0-3474 GCA_039589375.1 Gemmatimonadota bacterium
CTGGGCCGTCCATTCAGAAGAGCGAGGGACCAGTCGATAGGCTATCTGCGGATATTCTGTCCGGCGGCCTTCCATCCTCTTGCGGGAATCTTCCTCCACGTAGTAGTACTCGACAACCCGGCGCCGCACTATGGCATCATCGATCAAACCGAGGTTCCCCGAGCTGACCAGTTCATCGAAAGTGGTGCGCCTCATGGCCGGTTGATTCCAGCTGTAGTACGACCCCACAGCGATAGCGTTCAAGAATGCGAGGGAATCTTCCACCAAAGAATTCGGGTCAGCGAGTACGGCGGAGAGGTAGTCAAGGGCAGCTAGCTTCTCGACCACATGGCTGGACCACTCCGCGAAGAAGGCCGTATCGGATTCCATGTCCGAGATGAGCCATTCCAAGACCTCATCCTCCACACGGCGCTCTAGCCGCGCGTCATTCCAGGAATCGAGGGCGAGGGCGATCAAGACGCCCAATGTGACGATTAGGAGTTCACCGACGAAGTAGGGCCATTCGAGCTTGAATTTGCGCCACAGCACTTTGGATTCAGTACCTCCTCTTGGCCATAGGTCGCATCGACCTAGCGAGGCTGATCACAGGAATACGACTCGCTCTCACGGCCGATGTAGGCTCGCCCTCTGTCGTCGACGATCCGCATCGTCGCCGTTACCTGACCCTGGCCGTCATGTTGCTTCTCGCCTTTGCTTTCGGGTCGAAGGCGAACGGTCAGTTGAGCGCTTGATATCATATCCAAGGCAGCTCCAGAACTCGTTACCAGGCGACCGAAGTCCCGACAGTACGACTGTACGGACTGTATGACGGGGCGCGATAGCAGCTCCATCGGGCCTGCCATACGACCAAGGACGTCGACGCGTAACTCGTGGCAGCCTGTCGTGCGTGCTCGGCGGAGCAGGTGGCACATGACGTAGTCGCTGCGGTGATAGTTCATGAGACTGACGAACGAGTGCGCAAAGCTATGCGCGACGCTTTTCAGCACCTTGTAGCGTGCCATGTCGATGCGGCCCCCGGTTGCGTCGCCAATCCTCGTGCCTTACACGCCGGTACAGGGCGAAACCTCGGGATGGGCTGTCCAAGTCGTAAAAAATACTTCCGGCCGTCGGCAACCGCACGTCGGTCTTCCTAGGGCGGTTGTATCTGCCGATGCGCGCTCAGTTCGTTGGCGCCCCTACCCCGTCACTACCACGCCAGTACTGCTCGGGCGCGAGCCCTACAGCGGCGCCGGCCGGGGCGTGCGTGTCCCACCAATCGCGTGCACGCTCGTGCGTCCATGGAGTCTTGACTTCGCAGGCTCGCAAGAGCTGCGACAGTTGATCAGATGTCTGAGGCCGCCTGTCGGGTTCTTTCTCTAGGCAGCGAAGAATCACGGCTTCGAGTGATGCGGGAATCTCGAGCTCGGTTCGTTCGGACGGCGGGATGGGTTCTTCCCGCACATGCTGCACCATAGTCTCCATCACCGAAGAACCGCTGAACACGAGCTCACCTGTCACGAGCCAATACGCCAGGCAGCCCAAAGCGTAGATATCGACGCGCGCGTCGAGCGGTCGCTTACCCAGAAGTTGCTCCGGCGCCATGTATCCCGGTGTTCCGCTTACGGCGTTCTCGGCCGTCAACTTGACGTCTTGGCCCTCCGCTTCCCCCCTCGCTTTCACGAGCCCGAAATCCATGACTTTGATGAAATCCACCTTCCGCCCGTAGCGGCACACGTAAACGTTCCCCGGTTTGATGTCGCGGTGAATGAGCCCCATCTCATGGGCTTCGCCGAGAGAGTCACAGATCTGTTGCAAGAAGTAGATCGCGCGCTCGGCACGCACGGGCCCGAACCGTTCCACGATCGTCTCTGCATCGAATCCTTCGAGCAGCTCCATCACGTAGTAGAACGTCCCGTCATCCGATACACCGAAGTCGTAGAGGTGGATGGTATGGGGGGAGCGCATCAACGCGGTCGCCTGCGCCTCACGCTCGAATCGCCTGAGACCGGTCTGCTGACTCGAGGCATCACCGCCGAGAACTTCCGGGCGGACCAGCTTCACAGCCGCAGGGCGAGCCAAGAGCCGATGCCGGGCTCGCCATACTTCACCCATGCCCCCGCGCCCCAACCGTTCCTCGAGCTGATAGCTGCCCATCTCCCTCGCTTTGGTGACTTGAACTCCCAGCCGGTGAACGATCCGCGAGACGAATGTGGCCATGACGAAGGCGGAGATATGAGGAATGAAGCTGGCGGCGCGGATCTCAGGCTGCGTGACCTGCCCAATCGCTACGAGTACCAGCAGGCTGAGCGGATCCATCGCGACGATCGCCAGCGCGACGGCCGCGGTCTTCCAGGTTGTGGTCGGAACCACGACAACGAAGATGAGCGCCCAGACCGCGACCGGCGACCAGGCCCCGCTCAAGGGCTCCGAAGCCGGTAGGCGATTAACGACGAGTCCCAGGACGAAGGCGCTCACCACCGCGTACGCGTAACCCAAATCGAGAAGCGCAGTCGGCGACAACCTTTCCGTACGGATGAGATAATAGAGGCCAAAGCTCATCACGATGAAGACGACGCCGAGCACGTAGTCGAGCGTTGTAACCGGGTAGACCAACGACATCGCCATGAGTGGAATCGAGACGAGCTTCACGACTCCGAGCAGAAAGCAGAGCGCGCCGAGGCGTCGGACGGTCTCCTTCTGGACATCGGGCGCCAGGGACTGGCGACCCGAAATCATCCTACCTGCTGGCGTGTCCATCAGACGTTCAGCGTTCATTGGCCACAGCTCTTATCGATGGTCGGCACTGGCATCCGTCTGAAATAGTCCGCGGTAGTACGCCTCGAGCGTACGTGAACCCGCGCGCGGAGCGACACCGTCCACTGTCATGGCGGTTGTCAAGAAGGCGAGCAATTCACCCTGGTGTCTATTGAACGCCCGCATCGCTGAGACAGTCACTCCCATGAAGAGCATGGGCACGTGCGAGATTCTGACGCGCTTTCCCTGGACTCGAAACGCGAGCTCCGCGATCTCGCGATACGTCAAGACCTCGGGGCCGCCTACATCGATTTCTTGTCGCTCACCGTCTATGGCATCGACGCAGGTGACAGCCAGATCCGCACCGTGAATGGGGTTCACCTTGTTGTTGCCGCGACCGAACAGATAGACGCGGCCGCGCTTCGCCATCTTGTAGAACTCGGTCATGTCCGAGAAGAAGCCGGTCGGACGGATGACGGCGTAGTTCATACCGGAGGCCTTGAGTACGTCGACAAAGTCCTCGTGCGCCCCCACAATATCGAGATGGCGTAGCTTTGGACCTGCGAAGACCGATACATAGACGAAATTTCTCACACCCGCCCTAGTCGCCACCTCGAGCAGGTTCTTGTTTCCTTGATAGTCGACGTCCTTCCACGTCAGCTTGCCCTTCTGCTTGGTGATTCCGACTGACGAGAAGACGACGTCAATTCCGTCGCACACGTCCTTGATCGATTCGGGGCT
>JBDHHL010000502.1:0-3471 GCA_039589375.1 Gemmatimonadota bacterium
GCTCCGATCATTCGCTCCGTGAAACCGGCCATGTCATACACCCCCTGTGTGTCGTGGAGAGCCAGGAGAAACCTCTTTCCGGTGCTTTGGGAACGCCCCAATCTACCGCCCTCGCACCCGGCCGCGCCACAGGCCGCGGGCTTCCCTGACACCCGGTAGCACTCCCTACGTGCCCCCCACGCCACCAGGTTTCCAGCACGTTCCATCCCCGTTTTAGCGGGCACCTTGTCTTGCAGAATGCAACGAGCCGGTCAGCTTGTCCGTACTCGCCGGACGTCCCTAGGATTCCGGGACACAGTGACTTGCCTATCTTGCTCTGTTACAATAACTTATGATCTGTAGGCACCCCGCCCTTTGCGGCACGAGGATTGCACTCAAGTATCGAGGCCGCAGTCGCTTCCGTTCCCCCGCCCAGCTACAGGGCTGTTAAGCACCTTGTTGGGAAAATTACAAAATTGGCCCAGCGCGATCTCCGCGCGCCGCCAGCGTGTGGATCTGCGCGTTCGCTCCGCAGCGGGCTACACGATCATCGAGATCGTCTTCGCGCTGGTCCTCGTTTCGATCGTGTACGCCATAGCGCTGCCCTCGATCGGCCGGACTCGCATCTCGGCCTCGGTCCACAACGCGCGGCACGTAGTGGTTTCCTCGGTCTCTTTGGCCCGGGCGACAGCAATGCGCTTCGGAGGTTCCGCTGTGCTGCGGCTGGATGCGGCCAACGACCGTCTCTGGGTGGAAGCGGACACTACGTTGTCGAAGTCGGGAGAGGAGATGGTAAGGCTGGGCTACTTCGATTTCGACGCGGAGCTGAACGTGAACCTGGACAGCAACAGGACGACCCTCTGCTTCAACAGCCGGGGAATCGGCACAACGGGAACAGCTTGCCCGCAGGCCGGCGCCACGATCGTCGTCTTCTTGGTGGATAGCGCCGACACGGTGCGGGTGAGCCCAATGGGCCGGGTATTGCCATGAAGATGAAGCTCGAGAGTTGTCGGCTGGATGCGAGGGGCATCTCGGTGGTGGAGTTGATGGTGGGAGTGGTGTTGTTGGCCGTAGTCGTGATCTCGCTGGCCGCCGCCAGCCTCTACTCTTCACGCACTCTGGCACGTGCCCGGGTCCAGCTTCAGGCGGCGGAGTTCACACAATCTGAACTGGAGAAGGTGCTGGCCGTTCCCTACGACAACCTCGTGGACGGTTCCCGGACTACGGCGGTAGGATCGTCGAGTTGGACGATCGAGGACCGATACACGCACCGCCAGATACTGCTCGTTACGGACTACAACCCAACGGAAGCGATCTCGGTGACGGATACCGTGGTCGCCTACAGGCTCGCCCCATGAAGGTCATGAAAGAACGCCGGCGCCAACGTGGTTTCACCCTGGCAGAGATACTGGTGGTCATCGTCCTTGGGACCGTGGTCGTAGCTTCGCTCTACCAGGTCCTGGTCTACCAGCAGCGCCACTACACGCGGGAGCGTGCCGCCACCTACAGGCAGGACGCCCTACGTCTGGCGAACGCGGTTCTGACGGGGGATCTGATGGAGGCGAGCGCCTCCGAAGGCGACTTTGTAGCGGTCGAGCCGGACAGCCTCAGCCTCCGCTCGCCCGTCGGCTTTGCCCTCGTCTGTTCGGTCGACAGCTCCTCAGGACGGCTCGGGGTGTTCGATATCGAGGGACGGGTACTCGACTCCGAAGGCGACAGCTTGCTGATCTACCACCCCGACGGTTGGCTCGTGGCAGAGGCCTCGGACGTCGACTCGGAAGGGATCGGCGGGCTGGAATGTCCCTACGCCGCCGGTCCTTTTACAGAGAAAGCGATCCACGTAGATGGGTCTCTCATTGGCGTGCCGGTCGGCGCACCGGTGCGCGCGTTTCACCGCTACACCTACGTGTTGGAGGAGGAGGAGGAGGGCTCCTGGTGGCTTGCCAGGGATGACGCCTCCGGGACGGAGATCCTCGCCGGGCCGTTCGTCGGAGACGGCTCCGGCCTGGTGTTCGCCTATTTCAACGCTGCGGGCGCGCCAACAACCGACCCCGCCCTCGTGGCAAGACTTGATGTGATGCTGGTGGCAGAGAGCGAGCCATACGAACAGCTCGACACGCTCACCGCGTCTGTGAGGCCGAGAAACCAATGAACGTTGCACCTGTCATACATCGACTTCACCGCTCGCAGGGTTTCGCGATCCCCGCTGCGATCTTCGTCATCATCGTCGTGTCGCTGCTGGCGCTCGCCGGCCTCTATGTCGCCCAGAGCAACGCGACCGCCAACGTCGGCATCGCACGTGGCCAAGAAGCCCTCTACGCCGCCGACGCCGGCGCCACGCAGGTCATCGGTACCTGGAATCGCTCTGAATACAGAATGATGAATCCGGGAGACAGCATCGACACCGGCTGGCGTACGCTTCCCGACGGCTCGGAATATCGTACGTCTATCCTTCGCGTGGATGACGACGTCAGCGGCAGCGAAACACTCTTCCGGCTGCGCACCGTTGGGCGACCTGGCCAGAGCGTCGCGGCCCAACGTGTACTGGTCTACATGGTGAGGGTACTCAGAGCGGATGTGATGTGCTGTGAATCGGCGATCAAGCTCCAAGGAGGGCTTCGGTTACAGGGCACAGGCGCCGGCGTAAAGGTCTCTGGTATCGACTCACCGCCGGCCGTCTGGGGCTCGACCTGCCCACCGGACCGTACGGACCTGCCCGGCGTCCTGATGCAGGATGCGGGTAACCTGGAGATCGTTGGGAACCCCGTCTTGGAGGGGGCGCCGCCGGTAGACGAGGACCCCGCGATCGTCGGCGACGATTTCGTCCAGTTCGGCGACGTGGACTACACCGACCTCGCCCGCATGGCCGACAAGCATCTGGCGGGTGAACAGGTGATCACGAACGTACAGTCCGAGGTCAGTGAGGGCCAATGCGCCGAGTGGGTGTCCACCAACTGGGGCGAGGCGCACGACCCGGCAAGTCCCTGCTTCGAATATATGCCCGTCATTCACGCCGACGGAAATGTACACATCTCCGGCAGCGCTTACGGTCAGGGCATCCTACTCATCGATGGCAACTTGACCGTGTCCGGCACCTTCGACTTCTACGGGATCGTCATCGTGCAGGGCGAAGCGGACTTCAGGGGAACCACCAACCTCAACGGAGCCATCCTCGTCCGCAACGGTGCCACTGCTGGTGAGGATAGCTGGCTACGCGGAGGTACGACGCTCCAATACAGCAGCTGCTCGGCTACCCGCGCTCTACAGCAAGCGCTCGTGGCGGAGCCGCTGGCCGGACGACACTGGTTCGAAGTTCTGGAATAAACACGGTCAAAGCACGAGGTAAATCGTGAACGGTTGGTCTTACCGCGCCCATACCGTAGACGGTCGCGTCCGTGAGGGCGTCATCCAGGCCGTTACATCCGAAGACGCTACTCGGGCTCTCGTACAAAACCGGCTGATCCCCGAGTGGGTGAAGGCGGCGCCCAAGAG
>JBDHHL010000503.1:0-3445 GCA_039589375.1 Gemmatimonadota bacterium
GATCGCGACCGCCAGAAAGAAGAAGCTGGCGAAGGCAAACGTCGCGGGATCAGCAGGTTCCACGTTGTGCAACATGTCTTCGAGCAACCGCGTGGCGGCGACAGCTCCAGCCAGCCCGAAAACGATGCCCACGCTCACCAGTGTAATCCCCCTCCGGAGCACCATCCGCACGACATCCCCGGACCTGGCACCAAGAGCCACACGGATGCCGATCTCGTGGTAGCGGCGGGTGACGTAGTACGCCAACACGCCGTACAAGCCCACAGTGGCAAGCAGAAGAGCGACCCCGCCGAAGATGGCTAAAGCAACTGTTCTCACCTTCCGAGATGTCAGAGTCCGCGCGATGACATCTTCCATTGTCCGCACGTCGGCGACCGGTATGTCCGGATTCAGGGCCCAGACCGCGTCGCGCATCGCTCCTACAAGTGACGTAGGCGTGACCGCCGTCCGTACGGCGATCCCCATGTTCAGATAGGGTATCTGCAAATAGGAGCCGTACATCGTCGGGAACTCCCCCCCGACAAGAGAGGTCATCTTGACGTCCGCCACCACACCGACCACTTCGAACGTCACCGGTTGGCCGAAATCGACTACGGCACGTCGACCGACGGGATTAACCCCCGGGAAGATCGAGTCCGCCATCTTCTGGCTGATGACGAGAACGGGTAGAGCCTCTCCAACATCCGTCGCCTCGATTGCCCGCCCGGACAGAAGCGGAATCCCCAGGGTCTCGAAGTAACCGGGAAGCACGGCCCGAATGTAGGCCGACCGAACATCAGCAGGATCCAACGGCGGGTTCTCCTCGTCGTGCACGTATATGTTGTTCCCTGGGTTGCGGATCGGCAGCTGATTGATCAGCGCGACGCCCTCAACGCCGGGGACGGCGCTCAGGTCCTCCACCAGCCTCGTGTAGAACTGGATGCGTCGCTCACGCTCCTGATACTCGGTGGACGGAAGTCGTATCTCCGCCGTGAGCAGGTTGCGCGCATCGAATCCGGGCTCCGTGCCCATAAGGCTCGCCAAGCTGCGTATCAGCAAGCCGGCGCCGATCAGCAAGACGACCGAGAGCGCAACTTGAACGATCACGAGTCCGCTGCGGAACCGGGTCCCACCGGCGTCTGTGCTTCGTACGCCCGACTTGAGTTCTTCATGCAGGTCGCTCCGTGAAACGCGGAGCGCCGGAACCGTCCCGGCCAACACGCCGGTAGCCACGGAGACTGCGATCGCAAACAACAACACCGACATCGGGAAGCCCACGTTCGCGCCGCTGGGTATGTCCACCGCCATCAACTGGAGAAAGAAGGGTTGCAGCCAGGCGGCCAGAAGTGTACCGACGATCCCACCGACGACGGCCATCACCAGGCTCTCGGTGAGCAACTGACGGACGAGCCTCGCTCCGGACGCGCCGAGCGCGGCGCGCACAGACAGTTCGACACGCTTGGCGGAGCCTCGGGCCAACAGGAGGCCGGCCACGTTGCCACAGGCGATCAGGAGCACGAGAGCGACTGCGGTCATCAACATCAGCACGCTCTGCCGATAGCCCTCGACCATGGCATCCTGTAGCGGCGTCAGCAGCAACGCCTTTCCCTCATTCGAGTCGGGATACTCGGCTTCGAGTTGGGCCGAGATCACATCGACCTCGCTCTGCGCCTGAGCGAGCGTGACGCCGTGTTTGAGTCGGCCGATCAAGAGCCAGTTATGGAATCGGCGGGCACCGATGAAGTCCGAGTCCGGCCGCATCGGGCGCCAGACGTCTACATCATAGTAGAAGCGGAAACCGGCCGGCATCACGCCGATCACCTCGTGAGGGAAACCATCGACGGTCAGCGTACTCCCTACGGCGTCCGGCGAGCCGCCAAATCGCCGCTGCCAGTAGCCGTGGCTGATGATCGCCACGTTCGGCCCACCTTCGAGCGCCTCATCTGAACCGAAGCCACGCCCAACCTGCGGAACGACGCCGAGCGTCGGAAAGAACTCGATGCTGACCGTCACGCCGGGAACTTGTTCCGCTTCATCCCCGCCGGTAATCGTATGGTTGCGGGTGAATCCCCACGATGCGCCTAGGTACTCGAACGACGTGCTCAGGTCCCGCCAGTCCCAGTAGTCAGGGGCGGACGACGTCCAGTTGATGTTGCCATCGAACGTCGTGCGACCCAAGACCAGACGATCCGGTTCAGAATACGGGAGCGTGCGCAGCATCGCCGTTTCCATGATACTGAACATGGCCACGTTGGCTCCGATCCCGATGGCGAGAATGAGTACGACTACGATCGCGAAGCCGGGTGCCTTCACCACCGACCTCACAGCATAGCGGGTATCCTGCCAATAACCGTGCATCGCGCCCCTCGCTGATTCTGAACGGACTACCCCATATTCATAGGGGCAAGGGCCGTGCCCACCGCCTCAGCGTTTTCTACTCTATCTAAATATAATCCTAGCAACAAGTTACGGATCTCGGTCGACACGCTGGGAGACCGAAACGCGCGTGCACGTCCCGGGCCTTGTTCGCCCGCGGACAGCCGCGTGCCGCAACCGGACAGGTCAACCGGCTTTCAGTCCCCTAGTACCTTAGAGATGCGAGGCTGAGGGATTCGGTCGCGCCCTGCTGGAGCTCAGCTGTACCCGATCATGACCGCCGCGACAACGAAGAGCGATCCACCCACGAACAACACGAGCATGAACTTGAGGATGAACCGCGCCCAGCGAGCCCAGTCAACGTGGGCGACGCCCAGCGTGCCTACGAGCGCGCCCGAGGTCGGCACGATGATGTTGGTGAACCCGTCACCGAGCTGGAAAGCCAGCACGGCCACCTGGCGAGTGATGCCGGCGATGTCGGCCAGCGGAGCCATCAGCGGCATGGTCAGGGCAGCCTGACCCGAGCCCGAGACGACGAAGAAGTTGAATACGCTTTGGAAGACGAACATGAACCAGGCCGACAGCGTGGCCGGCAGATCGCCGATCAGCTGTCCGGCGCCGTATAGGATTGTGTTGAGCACCGAAGGCATGGTCGGATCGTCGCCGCCGAGGACCAGCACGATGCCCTTCGCCATGCCAACGATCAGCGCCGGTTCCAGTAGATCCCTGGCGCCGCTTCGGAAACTGACGGCGATATCGCTCACCGTCATGTCCTTCAGTCTGAACAGGACGCCGATGATCCCGGCAACGAGACCCATGATGAAGAACTGCGTCGCGATCTCGGGGATGTAGTACTGGCGCCAGACCACTCCCCAGATGACCCAGACGATTGTCAGCAGAATTGTTAGAAGCACTAGTTTGTGCCCCATGCTGAACCGAATGTCTAGGGCGGCCACATCGCGGAACTCGTGCTGGAACGGGTCGTCGGGAGCGTACACCGGCGATCGACTCGGCTCTTTCTTCACGCGCGCCGCGTAGACCATGGCGAAGGCTGTCCCGAGCAACGTGAAGAAGATCCACATGCTGACAC
>JBDHHL010000504.1:0-3428 GCA_039589375.1 Gemmatimonadota bacterium
CTATTCACGGCGCTCGCATCGCTCGAGCACACCTCGATCCTCTTCGAGTCGCCGCAGCGGTTGGTCGGTACGCTCGAGGAGCTTGCAGAGACGCTCGGACACGACCGCCGCGCGGTGGTGGCACGGGAGCTGACCAAGGTGCACGAAGAGTTCGTGCGCGGGACCTTGAGCGAGGCGGCGGCGTACTATCGGGAACACGCGCCGCGCGGGGAGGTCGTCATCTGTTTGGCAGCAGCGCCAGACTTGTTGACGGATGCCGTGCAGGACGAGGCGCTTGCTCACGCCCGTTCGCTGGCGCGTGAAGGCGCCTCTTCGAAGGAGATCGTTCGCGCTCTTCGCGAACGCTTCGGATTGGACAGAAACCGGTCATACGACATCGCGCTCGAGGCGGGGGAGGTGGAGGCGGAGTGATCCGTGTACGGCGTGCCCTAGTCGCTTTCGTATTCGCGGCGGCGGCCAGCGTAGCGACCGCGCTCGGCCAGTCGTACGGCACGGTTCCACAAAGCCCGACCCAGTTGACGATCGCTCGGCTGCACTACGATGGCGGCGGCGATTGGTACGCGAACCCGTCTTCGCTTCCTAACCTGCTGGGACGGATTGCCGCCGATACTCGGATCTCCGTCGCCCGACGCGAGGCTGTCGTCACGCCGCTCAGCCCCGATCTCCGCGACTACCCGTACCTGTACATGACCGGTCACGGCAACGTCCGCTTCAACGAAAATGAGCTGTCCGCGTTGCGTGGCTACTTGAGTTCTGGCGGCTTCCTACACGCCGACGACAACTATGGCATGGATGCTTCGTTTCGCCGTGAGGTTGGCAGGCTGTTTCCCGAGAGCGAGCTGATTGCAGTCCCGTTCGATCACCCGGTATATCGAATAATCCACCTGCTACCGGATGGCCTGCCGAAAGTGCACGAGCACGACGGTCTGCCGGCCGAAGGCTTGGGCGTCTTTCACGACGGCCGGCTCGTGGTCTTCTACAGTTATCAGTCCGATCTTGGCGACGGCTGGGAGGACTCGGACGTACATGACGATCCGGCCCAGGTCCGCGACTGGGCGCTGAAGATGGGTGTGAACCTCTTCGCTTACGCCGTCTCTCAGCGCAAGCCGTTGTGAGGCGTTGAACGATGACGACGTCGTCGCGGCTTCCGGAATCGCGTGTGCGCGCTCTTTGGCGGCGCGTCACGGCGCATCTCGGTGTGGCCGCGCTGGCGGGGCTTGCGACGGCTGTCGGCGCGCTGTTGGTCGCGGGCTGGCTGCTGCGCGAGACCCGACTCTGGCAACGCCCTTCGGTGTTCCCGCTGCTCCTCTGGTTGCTGGCCGGCGGCCTTGCCGCGCTATTGCTCTGGCGCATCGGGCGCCGGTTTCGCCGCTGGGACCTGCACTCCGCGGCGTCCGAGATCGAACGGCGGATAGGCCTCCCTAGAGGATCGGTCCAGGGCGCGGTAGAACCGGGCGTGGAGCGGATCGGGATCTCTCGCTCGCTCGTGGAGCTACATCGCGCGTGGGCGGCCGGACAGCTGCAGGGGAAAAGCGTGGCCGAACTGGGCGCCGCATTAGCCAGGCGCGCCCGTTCATTCGCCCTGGCAGCAACCCTGCTTGCAGCGGTCGCGCTGTCGGCCTCCGCCGCTCTATGGCTCGGCGCCCGTCAGTCCTCGTCCGATGCTTGGGCAGCGGTGCTCCACCCGGTTCGTCACCTCAGTCCTCGCCCGCTTCCCTCGTTGCGCCTTGTCGGCGGCGGAGAGCAAGTCCGGCGCGGTCACGATCTCCCCGTCACGATCGAGGCTGCCGAGCGCGACTCCGTTCGCCTCAATTGGCAGCCCGCAGGCGTGATCCCGCAGCGACGCTGGTTCGCGGTGACACACGACTCGGCGCGGGCTGTCGTGCCCCGTGTGGAAGCGCCGACGCTCGTATGGGCCAGCGCTCTCGACGGGGCGGTGAGCGATACGCTGCGCGTGACGCCCGTCGATCCGCTCCTTCTGCTCGACGCTCAGTTGACTCTGTTCTTTCCACCGCACACGAGACGCGACAACGAGGTGCTGACCCCTCCGTGGCCGTTCTTGTCGGTGCCTGAAGGCACCCGGGCAACTCTGATCGGATCGGCGTCGCTTTCGGTCGATCGAGTCGCCTTGCGCGATACCGCGGACAGAACGATCCCGTTAGCGAAGACCGGCCAGCGCCGGTTCCGCAGCACGTTTCCGATTCGGCCGGGTACCTGGGGCTGGGATATCGTCGGGTCCAACGGCGAACCGCTCGAGGGCGATCCGGACTCGCTTCGTTTCGTCACACACGCCGATAGCGCGCCGCAGGTGACGGTCGTGTTTCCAGGCGTCGATACCGTGATGAATCCGCGGATGGTTCAGCAGCTTGTGGTCGAGGTCAGCGACGACTACGGCATATCTCAGGTCGAGCTGGTGAGCTGGCGCGTTTCGGCTTGGGGCGAGCGTTGGCCGGACGAAGTCGAGCCGGTCGCTCTCGTCGACAGCGCGACGAGAGCCAGCGTCGCGCCGCTCGTCGATGCACGCAATCGAGGCTTTCTGCCCGGCGACACGCTGCACTACTACATCCGCGCCTACGACAACGCGCCCCGGCCGCACGTGGGCAGTAGCCGCGAGTACGTTCTCCGCCTGCCCACGCTCGACGAAGTGCGAGAACGCACCGTCACAGAGGCGAGAGACTTGGTGAACGATGCGGAGCGGTTGGCCGAAAGGGCACGCGAGCACGAAGAGTCGACCCAGGCCCTGGAGCGTTCAACGCAGACGCAGCAAACGCCGGAACCCGAACGTCGCAGCGGACGCAGTCGGAACAGCGTCGAGTTCAAGGATACGGAAGCCGCTCGCCAGGCGCTCGAGCACGCCGATCAGCTGTTGCAAGACGCGGAGAGGATCCAGGAGTCGCTCCGCGAGATGCAGGAGAGCATCGAGCGATCCGGCCTCAACGATACGAGCGTGCTGGATCGCCTGCGCGAAATCGAGTCGCTGTACGAACGCATCCTCACGCCGGAGCTGGAAGAAGCGATCGAGAAGCTTCGCGAGGCGTTAGTAGAGCTTGATGCCGAGCGAATACAGGAGGCGATTCGGGAACTGGCGCAGGGTAGCGTCGACTTTCGCCAGCGCGTCGAGCAGAGCCTCGAGTTGCTGAAGCGGGCCGCGCTCGAGGCGGAATTTCAGACGCTCGAGACAGAAGCCGAAGAGCTGAGCGAGGCGCACGACCAACTGGCTGACGCGGTCGAGGAGTCGGCCGCCAGTCCGACCGACTCCGCCGGCACGCGGCTCGATGAGCGCGCGAGCGATCTCTCGCAGCAAGCCGAGGACCTGTCGGAGGAGGTCCGTCGGTTCATCGAGGAACTGGAGAGCGCCGGCGAGATGGCAGCGGCGGAGCTGGCGCAAGTGGCCCAGCAGGCGGCGGGCGCGGCAGCCCAGGCGGACC
>JBDHHL010000505.1:0-3427 GCA_039589375.1 Gemmatimonadota bacterium
ACTGCAAGCCCTTCGCCTGCTGCTCAAGAGTGAAGGGTTCGAGACCAGTACCGCCACATCTCCAGCCGGTATCCTCGACGCCGTCGAAGCGAAGGACTTCGATGCCGTCCTCCTGGACCTGAACTACACCCGCGATACGACCTCCGGCCGTGAGGGGCTCGATCTCCTCAGCGAGCTGCAGCGGTTGGACGGTACGCTTCCCGTGATCGTGATGACCGCCTGGGCCAGCGTCGAGACGGCGGTCGAAGCGATGCGGCGTGGCGCTCGCGACTACATAGCGAAACCGTGGGACAACGCACGGCTGCTCGCCACGCTGCGCACACAGGTCGAGTTGGGGCAGGCGCTGCGCAGGGAGCAACGCCTCGAGGAGGAGAGCCGCCGGCTGCGCAAGCAGGGGCTGCCGGAACTGATTGCCCAATCTCGCGCCATGGCTCCGGTCTTGGAGATCATGGAGCGTGTGGCCCCGTCCGACGCCAATGTCCTGATCACCGGCGAGCACGGCACCGGCAAGGACGTGGTAGCCCGTTGGCTTCACGCCGCTTCGGAACGCTCGGGCAGACCTCTGGTCACGTTGAACGCCGGCGGTGTAGCGGAGAGCCTTTTCGAGAGCGAGCTGTTCGGGCACGTGAAAGGCGCCTACACCGATGCCAAAGCCGACCGCATAGGCTGCTTCGAGCTCGCCAACGGTGGCACGCTGTTCTTGGACGAGATAGCGAACGTACCACTCAAGCAACAGACGAAATTGCTGCGGGTCCTCGAGAGCGGAGAACTGCAAAGGGTCGGCTCATCCAAGACGCGAACAGTCGACGTCCGCATACTCTCGGCGACAAACGCGCACATCGCCGAGGAAGTGGCCGACGGCAAGTTCCGTGAGGATCTTCTCTACAGGCTGAACACCGTCGAGATCCATCTTCCACTTCTACGCGACCGGCGTGAGGATATACCGCTCCTCGCCATTCACTTCCTGAAACGCCACATGAAGCGGTACCGGAAACCCGCCCTTCGTTTCGAGCCCGCCGCCATGCAAGCGCTGCTGGAACATACGTGGCCCGGCAACGTGCGAGAGATGGAACACGTTGTCGAACGCTCGGTGTTGATGACGAAAGGCGACGCGGTTCGGGCTCAGGACTTGGGTCTACAGGGAAGAGCAGATTCAGGCGCACAGCTCGAAGAGATGAACCTGGAAGACGCTGAGCGCTATCTTATCCGCAAAGCACTCGATCGCTACGGCCACAATGTTAGCCACGCCGCCGCAGCACTAGGTTTGAGCCGCAGCGCGCTGTATCGGCGGCTTCAACGGTACGACCTGCCACACCCGAGCACGAGCGAAGTATGAGAAAGCTTAGGCACGACCAGGGTGTATTGCTGATGACCCTGGCTGCCGGCCTACCCGGCACGCTCGTCGCCTTATTCTTCATTTGGATCGCCGAATGGCGACCGCACGTCCAGTGGACGTTCACCCTGCTAATCTCCTTTCTCTGGCTGGGCTTCGCCTTCGCGGTGAAGGAACGCGTCATCCGTCCCCTGCAGACATTGTCGAACATGCTCGCCGGTCTACGCGAAAGTGACTATTCGATCAAAGCGCGAGACGCGAGCGTGGAAGACCCGCTGGGGCTCGCCATGCTCGAAGCGAACATCCTCCGAGACACGCTACGCGAGCAGAGGCTCGGCGCGCTAGAAGCAACGGCGCTTTTGCGCCGGGTGATGGAGGAGATCAACGTAGCGGTCTTCGCGTTCGACGACGAAAGCAGGCTCCGGCTCGTGAACCGAGCAGGCACTCGCCTGCTCGGGCAGCCCACGGAACGGGTCATCGGGAAAGACGCAGCGGTGCTCGGCCTGCACAAGTGCCTGAACGCAGAGACACCGTGCACCCTCGACCTGAGTTTCCAGGGGCGACTGGCACGCTGGGAAGTGAGGCGAACGACATTTCGTCAGGGGGGCATCCCACACCAACTGCTCGTGCTCGCCGATTTGAGCCGCGCGTTGCGAGAGGAAGAGAGGCAGGCGTGGAGGCGGTTGATCAGAGTACTCAGCCATGAGATCAACAACTCGCTGGCACCCATAAAGTCATCCGCCGACAGCCTCCTGAGCCTTGCCACTCGCGACCCGGTACCGCGCGACTTCGACGACGATCTCCGGCAAGGACTCACGGTGATCGCCGGTCGCTCGGAGGCGCTGCGCCGTTTCATGGCGTCCTACGCCGACTTCGCGCGACTGCCGCCGCCGACACCCAGACCCATGGACGTCGGTGCCTGGGTCCGGCGCGTGGCCGAGCTAGAGACCCGGCTTTCCGTCCAGGTGTGTGAGGGACCCGAAGTCGCGATCGAGGCGGACGGCGATCAGCTTGACCAGCTTCTCATCAACCTGGTGAGAAACGGCGTCGACGCAGCGCTGGAGACAGGAGGCGGCGTCGAGGTGGGCTGGGGCTCTACCAACAGCAAGCTCGAGGTGTGGGTACGGGACGAGGGGCCCGGGCTTTCCGATACGAAGAACCTCTTCGTGCCCTTCTTCAGCACGCGGCCCGGCGGCTCGGGGATCGGGCTCGTTCTGAGCCGTCAGATTGCCGAAGCTCACGGCGGCACGCTGGACCTGGCGAACCGCTACGACGGCAACGGCTGCATCGCCAGGCTGC
The DNA here is from genome assembly GCA_039589375.1 of Gemmatimonadota bacterium. Classification (GTDB taxonomy): domain Bacteria; phylum Gemmatimonadota; class Gemmatimonadetes; order Palauibacterales; family KS3-K002; genus JASFMO01. Next base: position 2,633 of record JBDHHL010000505.1, read on the forward strand.
GACTGCCGGTCTGACTGTCAAGCTCGACGAAGGCCATTCATTCGTACCGCAACGCCTCCACCGGATCCACCTTCGTCGCGCGTCGCGCCGGGATCACGCCCGCCAGCAGCGCGGTCGTCATCAGCGCCAGCGGTACCAATAGATAGGTGAGGGGATCGGTAGCGCTGACGCCGTACAACATCGATTCGAGCAACCGACTGACGGCCAGTGCAGCGAGCAGTCCGACCGCGACGCCCACTCCGACTATGACCGTTCCATGTTGGAACACCGACCAACGGATGCCGCCAGGTGTGGCGCCGATAGCGAGCCGTACCCCGAACTCCTGGGTACGCTGGCCGACCGTGTACGCCATCACCCCGTAAAGCCCGACGACGGCGAGCGACAGAGCTAGGGCGGCGAAGACCCCCATTAGCGTGAACGTGAACCGTTCCCGCGCGATTGCGGCTCCGGTTACCTCGCGCATCGCTCGGCGGTTGTGCATGACCAGCTGCGGATCGATCGCGGCCAGTTCCCGCCGCGCGATTTCGAAAAATTCCCGGCGCGGAATGCTCGTGGCGACGACCTGGGTGAGCGCCCAATTCCGGTTGTCCCCAAACTGCCCGTGCGGCAGATAGACTTTGGGCGTCGTGCTCCCACGACTGTCGTGGGCGACGTCGTTCACCACGCCGACGATCCGCCACACCCGATCCGCGGCGATATACTGCTCGAGTGGATCACGGCCTTCGTAGTATCTTCTCGCCAATGACTGGTTGACTATCGCAACGGCTGGCGCATCGGAATCATCCGTGGACTCGA
>JBDHHL010000506.1:0-3424 GCA_039589375.1 Gemmatimonadota bacterium
TGGGACAACGAGCTGGCCGAGCCGACCGGCGAGAGCTACAACACCTACATCTTCGACTTCGATGATAAAGAGTACGGCCCGGGCAACGTCGGGAACGGCAACGGTCTGTTCGTGATCAATCTGAGAGATCCGGAACAGACGGACCAGGACTTCCAGGCGTCGCTGGATGCTCGAGGGGTCTCGATGACGACGACGGTGTCGTCGCAGGTGGCGGCAGCGCTGGGCGTGGCCGAGGAAGACCTGCTGGCCGTGGATCTGCCGTTCACGGTCCAGCACGAGGATCCCGATCGCAATGTGATCGTGGCGATGCTTGCTGAAGACAAGCTTGCGGAGATACCGCTGGGCCTGGACGTGGATCAGATCCCGGTGACGGTGCCCGACGACAAGTGGGTTCCGGGTGAGCCGATCGTGCTGCTGGAGAACGTGCGGACGTTCCAGCGCGCTGTGGGTGCTGCCGGCACGTACGTCGTGACGCAGGGTGGCCAGCCGGTCGTGGTGGACACGTTGCTGGTGACTTGGGATCTGGCGTTGCTGAATTGCGCGGCGCGTAACACCTGCAACCCGGTTCAGGCCGGCACGCGGGGCGCGAATGCCGGCTCGCACCTGCCGGTCAACGAAGACCAGTGGATGCGGGTAAGGTACCTGGACTCGCTGAACCCGGAGACGGCGTACGGATTCGCGGTCACTGCGACGGTGTCGGGCGAGGCGATCGAGGAAGTGTCGGACGCCGATCTTGACTCGATCTTCGTGGTGCCGAACCCATATGTCGTGTTCTCCGCTTACGAGCAGAACAACATCGATCGGCGCATAATGTTCAGGGGGCTGCCGGCGTGCCCGGTCGAAGACCGGTGCACTATCGAGATCTACACGGTGTCGGGCCAGTTCGTGCAGCGGATCACGTACGACATCGAGGATCTGGCCGGCAACGGCGACCTGTTCTGGAATATGCGGACGCGCGAGAACACCGACCTGCAATCGGGGCTGTACCTGTTCGTCGTGTCCGGTCGCTTGGCCTCGGGTCAAGCGCTAAAGAAGCTGGGTAAGTTTGTCATCATCCGATAACTGGCAGGGGGGATACTGCGATGTTGCGTAAACTTCTAGGACTGACTCCAGGGGTCGCGGCTTTCCTGGTGCTCTCCCTTGTGGGTGGCGGCGAGCTGCGGGCCCAGAATCTGGGGGACCAGATAATCCAGGATCCGGACAAGCCGGTGACTCGAGTCGCGAACCGAGGTGGCGCCTGGCTTGCGCTGGGCGTCGGCGCGCGTGCCAACGCGCTGTCGGGTGCCGCGGTGACGGTATCCGAGGGTGGACACTCTCTGTACTGGAACCCGGCGGGTATCGCGACGCTGGAGGGCTTCGACTTCGCCTTCAGCTACGCCGAGATCTACCAGGACAGCGACATCAACCACTACTTCGCTGCCGCGACGATCCCGTTCGCGGGAGGGAATCTCGGACTTCAGGTCAACACGCTGACGTCGGGCGATATAGTGCGCACGGTGGAAACTACGCCGAGCAGCGAGAACGTGGGCATCGGTAGCACGTTCTCGTGGACGTCGTCGGCGGTGGGGCTGACCTACTCGCGCCTGATCACCGACCGTTTGTCCCTGGGTGGTACCGGTAAGTGGGTCAACGAAGGGATCGACGGCGCCGAGGCGAACTGGTTCGCGGTCGACGTGGGTGTGAAGTTCAGCACCGGGCTGTGGGGCACGACGCTGGCGGCCGCTGCGACCAACATTTCGGGTACAGCCAAGATGACCGGCGCGCTGGTCGAGCAGCGGCGGACCGCGGCGAGCGAGACGTTCCCGGAGACACAACGGACGATCGACTTCGATCTGACGACGTCGGACCTGCGACTGCCGACGAACTTCGCGTTCGGCGTTCAGGTGGACTTGACCGGTACGCCGGAGGCGATCATCGCTCCGGATCCACGTCACCGGTTGGCGGCGCTGCTCGATATCGCCGATGCGACGGACACGGACGTTCAGACGAAGATGGCGCTCGAGTACTCCTACAACGGCTTGCTGTGGTTACGTGGCGGCAAGCGCTTCTTCAACGAGGTGGGTTCGGAGCGCAACTTCAGCGACGGCCTGTCGGGCGGCTTCGGGCTGCGCGTGCCGTTCCTGGGTAAGCAGTTGGCGCTCGACTACGCCTACACGAAGCTGATCGAAGGCCTCGAGCGGATGCAGGTATTCTCAGTCGAGTGGGGATTTAATTAGCGAACGAGCGCACGGCATAACGCGTGCGACGTGAGGGACCTCGCTGACATAAAGGAGAAGGCCGGATGAGATTCTCGAGAATTGTCGGGGGTGCGTTGTGTGTGGCGCTCGCCGCGCTCCTCGCTCCAAGGCCGGCGCTGGCGCAATACGAGACTGGCCAGTGGCGGGTGACGCCGCTGTTCGGCGTGACCACCTACGACAACGCGACTCCGTTCAAGACGGCCGCGATGCTGGGTGGGACGGTACAGTACTCGTTCAACCAGGTCTTTGCGGCCGGCATGGGCATCGGCTATGCGCGCCCCGAAGTGGACGGCAGTTACTTCCCGCTGGTCCTGTTCAAGGTACATCAGGACACGACGCTCCTGAACCAGGCCGGCTGGCAGGCCAGCCAGTGGAGTTACTACGGGTTCGTCACCGTGGGTATACCGCTTAGCAGCTTGTATTTGTACGCAAACGGAGGTGTGGGCGGCATCACCACTTGGTTGGACCGCCAGGCCTTCCGCGACCGCGAGATTCGGACGGCCGAGACCACCATCACCAACTTGATGATTCCGCTGGGCGTTGGACTCAGCTGGTCGGTGAGCTCGCTGATCGGGATCCGCATCGACGCGGTCGACGAGATCTATACGAGCTTCGACCGCCAGAGGCTGTACCCGTCACTGGACAGTAGCAGTCCGTTCAACGAAGGCCGGTACAGGAACACGTGTGAGGTCGAGAACTTCTGTATTGGTGAAGCGAACGCGACGGCGCCGGACGAAAAGAGCACGGTGCACAACTTCCGGTTCTCGCTCGGCTTCGAATTCACGCCCGGTCGTTGATGGCGAGAGGGAGTCGGCGGTCCAATATGGGTATGGGCCGCCGAGACCGGAGCGAACAGAGATTCTAGGAGGGCTCATGAGCTTCCTCAGAAGTAAGAAAGCCGGTCGTCGGATCGGGGCCATCGTGCTTGCGACGGCCGTCGGAGGGGCCTTTGCCTGCAATGCGGATCGTGGGGATGTCGTCTTCCAGGTCGGAGACTACGTCTTCGAGTTCCTCGTTAGTGAGCAGTTGCAGGAAGGGTTCCCGGAAGGGTCGTCGACGGTCGCAGAGTTTGCGATCGGCGCCACGGACCTTACGATCCCAGACGCGTTCGAACGCAGCGCCGCCGGCCAGGCACCATACTATTCAGCCGATGGAACCGACTTCGGCCCGGGCTGGAACTTCGACGG
>JBDHHL010000507.1:0-3412 GCA_039589375.1 Gemmatimonadota bacterium
AGAGGCTCGCTTTCGTTCACGCCTCCGTCATACCGATGGACCGAGAGCGGGTGTTACCGGATCAGACGGTGATCGTCGCAGTGAACCGCATCCTGGAGATCGGCCCCACTCAGTCCACGGAGATCCCCGAAGGGGTCACCCAAATCGATGCCACGGGTCGGTACCTGATCCCGGCCTTCTGCGACATGCACGTCCACCTGTTGGGCGATGCCTGGAACATCATGCTGCCGCCCGAGGCCCAAATCCCGATTGACGATCTCGACAGGGCCTCGTTCCTCTTCCCGTACGTGGCCAACGGGATCACTACCGTGCAGGTGCTGTCCGCGACGGAGGATCACATCGCGCTCCGCGAGCGCATCGCACGCGGCGAGATCCTTGGCCCGAGGCTGGTTCTGGCCAAGATGATCGACGGGCCCGACCGAGCTTGGCCGCCTCCCTTGAGCACCTGGGTAGCCTCGCCGGCCGAAGCGAGCGAGGCCGTTCTCGCCGCCAACGAGGCGGGTTACGACGCGATGAAGGTCTATTCCTTTCTCGATCCGGCTTCCTACGAGGCGATCATATCGACCGCCAACGAGGTCGGCCTTGATGTGATCGGCCATATCCCCTTGGCCCTTTCGGTCGAGCACATCGTGGGCGCGGGTCAGAGGCTCATAGCGCATTCTGAAGAGGTCATGAAGCATGCCGAGGGTGATTTCAGCCGAGAGAGGATCGATCAGCTCGCGCAGGCCATCGCCACCAGCGAAACCTGGATCGTCCCAACGCTCGTGACGACACGAAACATCCTGGCGCTCTTCGACGATCTCGATGCGCAGCTCTCCCGACCTGAGGCGCGCTATTTCCGACACCCTATGCAGCAAGGCGTGTGGTCCTTCATCATCCGCAACCTCTACGAGCCCATTCCCGATGCCCAACGCCAAGGAATCCGCCTCGGATTCGAGCGGTTCCAGCGCCCTTTCACCCGCGCTCTGCACGACCGGGGAGTGAGGTTGCTGGCCGGGACGGACTCGCCCCTTCCGACGCTGGTGCCGGGCTTCGCCCTACACCGGGAGCTGGAGGAGCTGGTGGCCGTCGGCCTTTCTCCGTACGAGGCCTTGAGGTCTTCCACAACTCACCCTTTCGAGTACCTGGGCGAGATCGACGAGGCGGGGACAGTGGAGGTCGGTAAACAGGCCAATCTGGTCCTACTGGAGGAAAACCCGCTGGTCGACATCACCCATAGTCGGAGTATCGCGGGCATCGTCGTCCAAGGCCGCTGGCTTCCCGGTGATCGGATCCGGGATCGGATGTCGAGACTCGCGGGCGCGTCAGAAGAATAACCGGTCCACCATGCGCTCAACCAAGGCCCCAGCTGCCCACGAGCCCAGTGGGATGAGAAGATAGAGCGCGAAACGAAGGTATGTGGACGTGTTGAACGGCCACTCTGGGGCCCGATCGACCAGGCCGCGGTAGGCCGCCAGATCGGCGATCGCCCCGACCCGGCGGTCCTTTCCCGACTTTCGCAGAACATCCCGACAGTCTCGAAGTTGGGCATCGATCCACGTCAGCTCGCTCTCTTTCTCCTGGCTGATACGCTGCTGGACGCCGCGCACGGGCATCACAAGCGCTGCTCCCGCGACGAACAGCGTCAACGCGCCGAGAGGCATCGCCACATTGCCCATCCCGGTTTCGAGGAGGAACAGGCTGGATAGCGACACGAAACCGATCGCCATCAGCGCGTTGGTCAGTCCCTGCTGAGTGAACGGCGCCAGCGGCGCGCGGTCGAAGAGATCGAATGAAGATAGCCGGCTCGCCAAGCGCGACAGCCGTCTAGACGTGGAAAAGACCGCGTAAACGAGCCACACCATCCACCATCCGACGATCGGACCGAGTATTCTGTGCCAGGCCACTTCCGCGCTCCAGGTCGCAGGACTCCAAAGCGACTCGGGAACCGGCGGAACCAGGTAAGGGGTGACGAACGAGAAGGCGGCCCCGATCAAGCCGGCGATCAACAGACCGCGGCGGCTGAAGCGGATGGACTCAGCCAGCTCGCGGCACTCCTCCTCCGTGCAGGCGAGGGCGTCCTGCAGTGCAAACACCGTCTTCCTGCCACTGCGCAACACGTACAAGAATGCGGCCGGAAGATACCCGGCCAAGAGGCAGTGGACTACCGCCAGGCGAAGATCGCGAAGCACGCCTTCAGGCCTGCGGGCAAAGGGATCCAGCGGACCCTCCTGGATCAATCCTGACCATCGGTCCATGACCGTCTCACTGATCAGCAGGGCCGCTACGAGTACTCCACCTATCGCCAAGCCGAGCCTGAGTGGCGAAACCCGTTTTAGCACTGTATTCGATCTCGCCATTATTCGGCTCTATTTCAAAATGCTGGCGACCAAGTAGAACACCCCCACGGTTGTGAAGATCGGAGGACAGAGTTTGTAGGGGAGCGGAGCCGCCCTGGCTCCCGTGAACAGACTCACCCCGGCCATGACAATCATCATAAGGCCTGCTGCTCTGTAAACGATGGTCGCGACCGAGGTCTCGGACCCAGCCAGCAGTGTGACGGCCGACACGAGCGCGGCGACGAAGCAGAGCGTTACCCCCTCGAGGATCCACTCCATCGTGAGGACCAGGCGATTGTCGTGGGAGAGCGGCTCGAAACCCGCCACGACGGCTCGCGTCTTAACGATGTGCATCAGACCCCAGAACGCTATCGCGGCTGAACCGGTGTACAGTAGGATATTACGCATTGGCTTGCATCGACGGTGAATGTTGCTCGACTTGATCTGTAATCTTCAGATGCTCACGGCATCCCGGTGCCTAGCCTCAACCGTACCAGGGTTTCTCGTCCGGCTCGACCTGGAGCCCGTCCAACAGCTTGTTGAAGCCGCTGAAAAGATCCACCACTGCCATCAAGTCCACAATTCCCTCGTCGTCCAAACCCAGCTTCCGCACCGCGGAAGTATGAACGTTGATTCAATACTCGCACCCCATGACCGCGGACACTGACACGGCAATGATCTCCTTCGTCAGTCGGTCGAGCTTGCCGGGCTCGACCATTACGGCCTTGACCTTGTTCCAGTTCGCCTCGAGGAAGCCGGGCTTCGCCGCCATCGCTTTGTACATATTCGGTACGAAGTCGATCCCAAGAGTGCTCATGATCTCGTCGTAGATCTCCCTGACCTTGCCCTCTGCCTCTTGCTCCGAAATCAACTTCACCGATGCCATTGTTACCCCCTATCATCTACCCGGGCCGCATCGACCCTCCACCGATGAGACCCCAGAGCGCGAATGCGGGTGTTGCGAGCTTGACCGCGGGTTTCACCGTCGCTTGCGGTGGGCCGCAAGACTTGCACGGGACACGCCCACGGCGATGAGCTCCCTTTCTTTCGTAGTCAAAGACATTTCAGACACCTGCCTTCTCGCCCGGGCTGGC
>JBDHHL010000508.1:0-4953 GCA_039589375.1 Gemmatimonadota bacterium
ATAGCTCAAGAACGATGACTAGAATATCTCGAACAGCCTTGCAGTTAGCGACGGCGGCGGCGGTTGCAGCCACGATGGTTGGCTGTGGCGACGACAAGCCGACAGATCCGAACATCGCCGGCGGCGATATCCGCGGCTCCGTGAATTCTGAGGGGTTGGTCCGGACTTTCATTCTCCACATACCACCTGGAAACGACCCTGACGCACCGTCACCACTTGTCGTCGTTTTCCACGGTAACACGATGACCGGCGCAGGGATGCAGGACCTCACAGAGTTCGGCCGCTTCGCCGACGAGCACGGGTTTCTGGTCATCTACCCCGACGGTATCGACGGCGGCTGGTCGATCGGCTGCGACTGTACCACAGCTGACCAGCTGGGCATCAGCGACGTCAAGCTGATCGAGACTCTGCTCACCAACATACCTAGCAGCTTTGCAATCGATCTGGATCGGGTGTATCTCGCCGGGTTTTCGCTGGGAGGCACCTTCGCGCAGGTCGCCGGCTGCGAGATGGTCGGTCGCGTCGCTGGCGTGGCCAGCGTGGGCTCGTCGTTGCCCACGCGGCTCCAGGATGACTGCCCCCTCCAAACGCCAGTGCCTATCCTCTACATGCTTGGCACGGAGGATCCTCTTCTTCCGTACTCTGATGGCACGGAGAATTTTCTCTCGGCGCCTGAGACGCTAGCGCATTGGGCAAGTTTCAACGGCTGCCAAGGCGATGCGGAAGAGGTGACGGAGCCCGACCTCGATCCCGGCGATCTGACCCGTGTACGATTCGAGCGGTTCAGCGACTGCGACGGCGGCACGGAAGCGACGGGTTGGATTTTGGGGTGGTGAGTCAAGATGTTTGGGCCAGTGAGGTGATAACGGAGTTCTTTCTTCGTCACTGACGCGAACACCGAATATCGAACACCGAACACCGAATCTAGAAGTAATGACTAACGAGATATCGGTGTCGGTCTGACCCACGTATCAGGCTGCTTATCATTACTTCGAATTCGGTGGGGGTACGCGCCCGGCCCTGCGTCGTGGGATGAGAGCGAATCCTTTCCGTCTCCCATGCAAGGCCACCACAAGCCGACGTACCGTAACAGACCACCGAGGAAAGAGTTAGGTGCTGGGTGTGCGGGTTGGTGTGCAGAGAACCGGGGCTAAATGTGACTAGAAACAGAAGCAAGACCGAGGATAAACCGACGCCGAAACGGCCGTACCAGCAGCGTGGCACACACGCGCTCGAGCGGGCCCTGGAGCGCTGCATCTCCCGTTATGCAATAACTTTACTGTCTTGTGCTCATGTAAACGTGGAACTCCGTCGTCAGCGGCAACATGAAGGTCACGCCACTGGCGGCCGATCCCTCTTCGAGTTCCGTCGGAGGATGGTCAATCTCTATGCTGGAGTCGTTCTGGACAAGTTCGGAGCCGGGGCCCATCGTACCGCACTTCGATCCATCAAACCCAAGGTAGGGAGCTGACCGTGCCCAGCATGCGAGATATCTGGCGTTCGTCTACAGCAAGGGTTCTTAGTCTGGGTCTCGGCATCGCTGCGTGCACGGTCGCCGAGGCTCCGCAGGGGGAGGCTGATCGGGCCTTCGATGTGGTCGAGGCGACGATCGCCGACATACACTGGGCGATGCAGGAGGGACGCGTCACCGCTCGCAGCTGGTGCAGCTCTATCTCGATCGAATCGAGGCGTACGACAAGCGGGGTCCAGCGGTGAACGCCATCGTCTTGGTCAACCCCAACGCGCTGGCCCGGGCGGACGAACTAGATCGACAGCTTGCGGAAACGGGCGACTTCGCAGGCCCGCTACACGGAATCCCGGTCATCGTCAAGGACAACTACGACACCCACGATCTGCCAACGACGGCGGGCTCGCTATCGCTGGCCGGCTCGGTCCCGCCCGACGATGCGTTCCAGGTACGCAGGATCCGGGAAGCCGGGGCGATCGTGCTCGCCAAGTCGAACATGGCCGAGTTCGCGTTCTCGCCTTATCAAACGGTGGGCTCCGCACTGCCCGGCCATACGCGGAACCCATACGCGCTGAACCGGGTGCCGGCAGGTTCGAGCGGTGGGACGGGTGCCGCCGTAGCGACCAGCTTCGGTGCCGTCGGATTGGGCACGGACACGGGCAACTCGATCCGCGGCCCGTCATCTCATAACGCCCTGGTCGGCATTCGCTCGACCATGGGTCTTACGAGCCGCGACGGAATCGTGCCGCTGTACCTGGACCGAGACATCGGTGGACCGATGGCGAGGAGCGTGGCCGATGCGGTGGCGATCCTGGACGTCATCGCGGGATACGATCCGGCGGACCCGGTCACCGAGGCGAGCCAGACGCATCGGGCGGAGCGCTACGCCGAGTACCTCCGCGAGGACGGATTAGCCGGCGCCCGCATAGGGGTCGTGCGGCAGATATCGGATACCGAGACGGCCGATGCGGAGATCAAGGAACGCTTCGAGGCGGCGCTCGATGCGATGCGCCGAAGCGGCGCCGTCATCATCGACCCAGCCGACATCCCCGAGCAGGATGGGATACCGCTGCGCCAGCGTTGGTGCCCACGCTTCCGGCACGACATCAACGCGTATCTCGCGAGCTTGGGGCCGAAAGCACCGTTCCAGAGCCTGGAAGAGATCATCGCCTCCGGGCGTTACCACCCATCTATCTCGTCCTCGCTCGACTACTTCCAGCGGATCGAGGGCGAGCCGGAGGAGAACGAGGCATGCCAGCGCGCACGGCGCAACGCCGAGCGTCTGCGAGCCGGTGTCCGCCGAGTCATGGAGGAGCATGATCTGGACGCGCTCGTCCATCCAACGTGGTCCAACCCGGCGCGCCTGATCGGTGATCTCAACACACCGCACGGCGACAACAGCCAGTACCTCTCACCCCACACCGGCTTTCCCGCCATCACGGTGCCGATGGGCTTCGTGCGCGACAGTCTGCCGGTCGGGCTGCAGATTATTGGGGACGCGTGGTCAGAGCCCAGACTGATCGCCATCGCCTTCAGCTACGAGCAGGCGACGAAACACCGGCGGCCACCCTCCAGCACGCCCCCGCTCAAATAGGGCGAGCCGGCCCGGCCAACCCTCCTCCGTGTTCCGGCGTCAAAAGGGCAGGGAATGAGAAATCGCTCCCTGCGCGGCGGAGTTCGGGTCTTCAGAGTACCTAACAGTGAGGGACGGCATGCTCACGTTCCGGCAGATCGCATCGGTTACTTGGACCTTCCTGGGCTTCATGCTGGCGGCGGCGCTGGTCCTCAACATGCGCTACAAGCCACTGGACGAAGGAAACGCCATCTTCCTGGATACGTGGACCGGGAAGGTGCACTCGAAGGTCGTTGAGGTACCGTCGCCGAACGCGCGGGACGCCCGGGTCACGATCCGGGAGTCTTCGAGGCGCGGCGTAGACGTCATCCTGCTCGAGGAGCTGGTGGAGAGTCGGCTCGACCATCGCAAGCACGAAGGTAAGTGCTCGAGCGTTCGCTTCGCGTTTCCCGCACCGGCTTCCCGGCACCGTTGAAGTAAGCCAGGTCGGTCTTACTCCGATACGAAGGCCCCGGTTGACAGGGCGTGCGCTCGCTCGGGCCGGGGCTCGCCTCGAGTCCGCCCCATGGTTTCTTGCGTCCGCGGAGTTTGAAAGAGCCCGCTACAGCATCGGTTGGAACAGATAGCAGAAATTTTCTGTGAGACGACGGGCGAGCGATCTCGCCTGGTGTCGCTCCAACGAGACTTCGTCGCTGGCTTCGAGCTCCGTTTCCACCTGCTCTATCAGGCAGCTCACGAAGCCCTCGTCGGCGACCTCGAGGTTCGTCTCGAAGTTGAGATGGAGGCTTCGGTAGTCCAGGTTTGCGGAGCCGATCATCGCGTAGACTTCATCCACGACGAGAGCCTTTGCGTGCACGAAGGGCGGCCTGCGCTCGAAGATACGCACGCCTGCCTTCATCAAGGGCGCGTAGAGTGCGCGGGCCGCGAATCCGGCATACCAATGGTTGCTGTACTTCGGCAGCACCAATCTGATGTTCACCCCGCGCATGCCCGCATAGCGGAGCGCCTGGACGATCGGTTCATCGGGAACGAAGTACGGAGTGACGATCGTAATGGACCGCTCCGCCGCCACGATCGCGCTGAAGAAGGCGTCGGCCAGGCCGTGGCCCTTTAGCTCGGGCCCACCCGGTGCGACTTCGACCCGCGCGTCACCGACGGCCTTCAGTTCCGGGAAGTAGATGTCCTCCATGAGCAGCTCGGGCGGTCCGCCAGACGCAAAGTGCCAGTCTTCCACGAACTGGAACTGTAGGTCGGAGACGGCCGGACCTTCGAGCTTGGCGTGATAGTCGCGTATCGGCTCGCCGCGCGAGTACTTGGATATGTTCCCGTCGTGGATATTGATTCCGCCGGCAAACCCGATGGTACCATCGATTACCGCGATCTTCCGGTGGTTGCGGAGATTGATCTGGAAGCGGCCCTTCAAGGGATTCGCCTGCGTGATCGAGCAGACCTGGACGCCCGCTGCGCGTGCCTGCTTGAAGAACCCGGAAAAGTGCGCGTAGGCGGACCCGAATCGATCGTAGAGCACCCGGCACTCGACCCCGGCACGTCTACGCTCGATAATCAGGTCGACCAGCTCGCGGCTGATCCGGTCATGCCCGAAGATGAACGTCTGCAGGTGGATCGAGGATTGAGCCTGGGATACCGCATCGAATAGAGCGGGATAGAACTGGTCTCCATCGACGAGTAGCTCGACTCTATTTCCGCGAAACACCAGGAACGGTCGCATGGCCGGGTCGGTGGCGCGGAATATGTGCTGGGCCGGGTATCTGTGTGCTTCGGCCGGGTCAAGCTGCAAGTAGTCGATCGTGAGGCGTTCGAATGTGGGGTGAAGCGCCGCGCGCCGCGCCACCGCCGCTTTGGCCGCATCGCGTGCAGAGGCGCCCCGCCGCACACGGTCGACTCCGAAGCT
>JBDHHL010000509.1:0-3399 GCA_039589375.1 Gemmatimonadota bacterium
AAGGGATAGTGGCGCTCTACGAGCCCGAGTCACCGTACATCGCCTTCAACATCTGGGTGCAGGTCGGCTCGCAGAACGATCCGGCGGGCAAAGAAGGCCTCGCCGCGCTTACGGCGGCCGTGCTTTCCGATGGCGCGACGACGGAGGACAGCTACAACCAGATCCTTGAGAAGCTCTATCCGATGGCGGCGGGCTATGGCTATAACGTGGACAAGGAGATGACGGCCTTCACCGGCCGCATCTACAAGGACAACCTGGAGGCGTACTACGAGCTGTTCCGCAACCATCTGCTCAAGCCCGCGTTCGACGAGGCGGACTTCGAGCGAGTGAAGTCGCAACTGATGAACTACCTGGAGCGGTCTCGGCGCTATGGCCGCGACGAAGAGCTAACGAAAGAGCTCCTGTTCAGCGCCGCCTATGCCGGTACGCCGTACGCACATCCGGTGGAGGGCTACGTACAGTCGGCCGCGTCGATCACGCTGGATGATGTGAAAGATTTCTACGCCAAGTACTACATCAGCAACAACATCGTCGTCGGCGTCGGCGGCGGGTTTCCCGACGGCTTCGCGGCGCGCGTGCGCGAGGACTTCAACACGCTGCCGGAAGGACAGGTCGCGCCGGTCCAACCGCCGCAGCCTCGCGCGCCCGACGGGATCCAGGTGGTGATCGTCGACAAGGCAACGGACGCGACACCGGTCTCCATCGGTTACCCGCTCGACTTCGTGCGCGGCGAGCCTGACTACTTCCCGATGTTCACCACCGCTACCTGGTTCGGTCAGCATCGGAACTCGTTCAGTCACCTGTACCAGGTGATCCGCGAGAAGCGCGGCATGAACTACGGCGACTACGCCTACGTAGAGGCGTTTCCGCGCGGTTTCACGACAACGCAGCCGCGCGTCAACTGCTCGCGGCGCAGCCATCTATTCGAGATCTGGATCCGCCCCATCTCGATGACCGAGCCTGGCAACCTGCACGACCGCGCGCTGTTCGCCACGCGGGCGGCGCTGCGCGAGCTGAAGAAGCTGGTCGACGACGGATTGGTCGAAGAGAATCTCGCCACGACCCAACAGTTCCTGCGGAACTACTCGGTCAACTGGGGCAATACGATCAGCCGGCGCCTGGCGTACGCGATGGATGACAGGTTCTACGGGATCAGCGGCGACGGCTACCTGGCGTCGATCAGGCCGGCGCTCACCCGGCTCGACCTGGCCGGCGTGAACCGGGCGATCGGCAGCAACCTGCAGTACGATAACATGTACATCGTCCTGATCACGCGCGACGCGGAGGCGATGAAGCAGAAGTTACTGAGCGGCGTGGCGACGCCGATCACCTATTCCAGCGAGAAATCGGCGGTGCACATGGCCGAGGACGCCGAGATCGCCAGCTTCCCGATCCCGGTAGAAGCCGAGAACATCACGATCATCGGGATCAACGACGTGTTCGAGTCAGGTCCTCCGATCCAGTAGGGCGCGGCGACCGAAGGGTTGTGCGGCAAGGCCGGCGGAGCTTCAGCCCGCCGGCCTTCGGTACTTCGGTGGCACGCGTGCTTGCCCGATGCGGACTGACGCCGTAGTGTCATTTTGCAGAGCGTAGAAGCCCGTAGAGTCGTTATCGATGGGTCTATATCCCGATAGCAGCATTCATGGGGCCGGTCAAGGGTGCGATCTCAGCTTGTCAGGATGAGATGTTGGAGCCTCAGCAGTTCGGGGGGCCTGTGCTGCCCCCCGAAGATCTGTGAAGACTGAACGCCATTCATGTAGTCCAGGAAAAGGCGGGCGCGAGCGTCCGCCTCCGTTCGATCGAATCCAGCCTCCAAGAACAGCCCCGTCACATAGTGAAGTCGCTTTTCTTCCACCGCACCGACCCGCGCCGCGGCTCGGGCGTCGTACTGGGCCCAGGCCCGCACCGCCGGCTCGAATCGACCCAGCTCCTCCGCGAGAACGAACTCCATCAGGGCGAACAACTTCGATCTTCCGTCTAGATGTGAGCCGTCGATGTACTCGATGACTGCCTCCGTCGCGACTTCGTCCCACAGGGTGAGAAGCCCGTCCAGAAGCTCCTGGCGGTTCTTGAAGTGCCAGTAGAAGCTCCCTTTCGTCACCCCGAGCTCCTTGGCCAGGGCATTGATACTCACCGCGTCGATTCCCTTCACCTGCAGGGTTTCGAGCGCCTTCGCCAGCCAGTCCGAACGGCTGAGCCTACGGGTATTCGTCTTTTCCATACCAGGTAGTATTGACAAAAAACTGCTCCGTTTCGCTAGTGTGCTCAGCTAAGTCACCACACTTGCATACCACCACGCTGAACGGCAGATGGTGGGTCGCTGGCAAGCGCATTCCGTGCACATTCGGAGCGAGGAGGTGTCTCCATGTCCAGAAGAACGGCACATGTGTTGGGTTTCGGCGCGCTGCTGGTGCTCCTGACCCTAGTCTACGTGCAGGGCCGGGTCGACGAGCGGGCGGGCGCCCAGTTCCCGCTGACGGGGATCGCGCTGGCGGAGTCGCAGGAGGGGCTACTGATCGACCCGACGGCGGCGGTTTCGGAGCGTGACGTCTACTTCCCGGGAACCGAGCAGCTCGCGCCCGACGAGATGCGGATCATCTCGTGCGGGACCGGCATGCCATCGGCACGGGAGTCGCAGGCGGCGGCCTGTTTTCTGGTCGAGCTGGGGAACGGCGACAAGTTCATCTTCGACGCGGGGACGGGATCGCACGTCCGCATCGGCAGCCTGGGCATCCCGTACGACTTCCTCGACAAGATCTTCCTGAGCCACCTGCACACGGACCATTTCGGTGACTTCGCCGCTTACTCCGTCGGCGGTTGGGTGGCGGGACGCCAGGTGCCGCTCCACATCTACGGGCCCAGCGGTTCGCGGCCCGAGATGGGCACGAAGTACTCGATCGAGCGCTGGATGGAGGCGATGGCCTGGGACATCGAGGGAAGAGCGGGTCGCCTCCCTCCTGCCGGCGGCGAGGTGGTGGTCCACGAGTTCGACTACAGGGGTGAGAACGAGATCGTCTATCAGGAGAACGGTGTGACGATTCGGTCCTGGCCGGCGGTCCACGCCCTCGATGGCCCCGTGAGTTACGGCCTCGAGTGGAACGGGCTCAGGTTCGTGTTTGGAGGGGACACCTACCCGAACCAGTGGTTCATCCGCTATGCGCAGGGCGCGGACGTAGCCATTCACGAATGCATGATGGCGGTGGAGGACTGGATCACCAAGTACAACTTCCCGCCGGGACGTGCGCTCAACGTCGGCACGCAGATCCACACGTCGCCCGAGGCGTTCGGGAAGATCATGAGCGAGGTCAAGCCACGTATGGCGATCGCTTATCATTTCTTCAACGACTTCGATACCCAGCCGCGGGTGATGGAGGGAATCCGTTCGACCTATGACGGCCC
>JBDHHL010000510.1:0-5187 GCA_039589375.1 Gemmatimonadota bacterium
GCGAGCATTCAGCTGATGATCCTCCTCGGCGCCGTCTCCCTGGTTCTGCTCATAGCCTGCGTCAACGTGGCCAACCTGCTGCTGGCGCGGGGCACGACTAGGCTCAAGGAGTTCGCGGTGCGGGCCTCGCTCGGCGCGGGGCGCGGCCGACTGGTGCGCCAGCTTCTCACGGAGAGCCAGTGCCTGTCATTGTTGGGCGGTCTTGCCGGTTTGGCCTTGGCCATCTGGGGAGCGAAGGCCCTGGTCCAGCTTGCGCCTCCGGACATCCCGCGTTTGAGCGAGGTGGGGTTGGACGTACGAGTGCTCGGCTTCACGCTGCTCGTGACGCTTCTGACGGGCACCCTGTTCGGCCTGGCGCCGGCCTTCCAGGGGGCCTCGGAGAACTTGGGCGAGCGTCTGCGCGAAGGTGGGCGCGGGGGCTCCGAGGGCAGGGGAAGCGCCCGCCTGCGATCGACGCTCGTCGTGGCAGAGGTTGGACTCTCTCTGGTGCTCCTGGTAGGGGCGGGCTTGCTCATTCGAAGCTTCGTCAACCTGAGCAGCGTCGACACCGGCTTCGAGGCGGCCCACAGGGCTACCTTGCGAGTCACGCTTCCGGCCTCCCGCTATCAGGAAGAAGCGCAGCGTATCCAGGCGTACGACGAGCTGGAGCGAAGGCTCAACTCGACCTCCGGCATCACCGCTGCGGGATTCATCAACACCATCCCGCTGGCCGCCGACCGGGGCGGCACGTCCTTCCTCAAGGAGGGCGAAAGCGAGGAACCGCCCGGAGAGAATCGGGGCGTGAACTTCGCGGTCGTTACGCCGACCTACTTGCGGGCAATGGGGGTTGGCCTGGCTGGCGGTCGGTACTTCACCGAACGGGACGATGCGGATGCGGAACTGGCGGTGATCGTCAACGATGTCTTCGTCCGCGTCCATTTCCCGGACGAGGATCCGATCGGCCTGCGCATCATTCTCCAGGGGCAACCGTTCCGCATAGTGGGCGTCGTGACTGGCGTTCGCCACGCGACGCTGAGAGACGACCCGAACCCCAGCGTCTACGTGCCGTATGCCCAGATCCCCTATTCGCGAAGCATGACGCTGGTCGTGAACAGCGAAGCCGAGGCCGTGTTCCCCGTCGCACGCGATGCCGTCCGTCAGTTCGATCCGACGCTGCCCATCTATGCCATGAAGACGATGGACCAGATACTCGCCGAGTCGCTCGCACGCATGCGCTTCTCGACGACGCTAATGCTGGGTTTCGCGCTCGTGGCCCTGGTTCTCGCCGCCGTCGGCATCTACGGCGTCATCGCCTATTCGGTCAGCCGGCGGACGCATGAGATAGGCGTGCGTGTGGCCATCGGCGCCGAGACGGGCGATGTGTTTCGCCTCGTGCTGGGTCAGGGAATGCGGCTGGTGGTGATCGGGATTCTCTTGGGCGCCGCGACCTCGCTGGGGCTGTCGCGATTCCTCAGCAGCTTGCTGTACGGAATCGGCAGCACGGACGTGCTGACATTGACCGGCGTGGCGCTGTTACTGTCGCTCGTCGCGGCCTTGGCGTGCTACGTACCGGCCCGGCGCGCCATGGCGGTCGATCCCGTAGACGCGCTCCGTCACGAGTGAAGACTCCTACACTCAAGCTTACCCGGCTCGTTCTTGCCATCACATTGGTGGTGGTTGCGGGAGTCCTGGTGTTGGCCGCCTTCCAATTGGAAGGCGGCGGCCGAGGTTCCGAGCTACTGATGGGCCTGGCGACCGAGGTGTTCGGGATCATCGTGACGCTGGCCGTCGTGGACTGGATGCTCGAACGCCGCCGCCGCCAGGAGCGAGCGCGAGATCTGGCGTGGGCCACCCTCCACTCCGTGGAACGGGCCGTGTGGGTCTGGCAAGGTGGGCCGAGGCGGGTCAGTACCGACGAGTTGCTAGGGATTGTACTGGGAATCGATGCGAGCGATGAGCTGCAACCGTTCGCACGCTCGCTGCTCGCTGCGGTCGGGACGCGCAGCCTCGAGATTCTCGATCGTGAAGCGGCCTCTCTGGACACTATCGCAGGTCTGGCCGACGCTCTCCGGGAGCTCTCGAGCCTGCACTCGCTAGCTAACGCGCGATCGTCGGTTTCGATCGCTCTGGTCACAGAGGTGTTGCAGTACGGCATTCAGAGGCTGGCCAGGGTCCTCGGCCTATCGAGCCAGGTGATGCCGTCCGCGTTGATCGGGCAGCGAAGCGCGGCGCCCGACGCGCAAGAGGAACGTTACGAGCGCCTTCGCTCGGGTCTCAGTGAGACCGAGTGGCCGACCGATCGCGCTAGCATCGAGTGACCGCCCGGCCGGCGCTCTCACATCCGCTGGAATATTCCTTTCGCGTCACGGGGGCTTTCGGCATACAGCGAAAGCTGATTCCTGCTCGTCTGAGAAATCGTTACCGTCCCGTTACAGAAAATTCGCCGCGTTGTGTTCTGCGGAGCCCATGCTTGGGGCAGATGAAAACGCAACAAGGATCGCGGAAGATGAAGCTGAAGAAATGATCTCGGTGCGCCTGGCTCCGGCAGCTAAAGCGCCCTCTCCAGAGGTGTGCAGAAGAGTGGGTAGACTCGCGCATGCAGCTGGGAAGGCTGGTGGCGCGGCGCTGGTGATCAGGTGAGACTGCCGGGGCGGTGGCAAGCCCCCGGTCGGCGACGCGTACCGGGAGCCTCAGGCCGAATCGCCAGCCCTCGTTTGACAGCCAAAACAACAGTATGTAAGCTGAGAGCCAGATACCCCCCCTGTTCCCTCGGGGACAGGGCGCGAGGCCGCTTCGAGACAGGAGCGGCCTCTGCTTCATCAAGGGCGTCCGAGTCCTGATCAAATACTTCACCGCCCGCGTCAGTGGGCGGCCGGATGACCCCGATCAACCTACTCGACAGCAGACCTACCTCAGGGCGCTTCGGACGTTGCCCAATCTCGACATTGTCTTCGGCCACTTTGCTGCCCTCCGTCCTGAGAGATGCGCACGGCATGTTCAGGAAGCCGAAGGCGTGGTGACTAGGGATACGTTAGGCCCGGATTGAGCAACTTCGCTTCAACGGGGCCGACTGTTGGCCCCCCCGATCTTGCGCAACGTAGTGTTGTTGACCCAGCTTGATGGCTGTGCCTGGTCTTCCCATCTTGCGGTCTTCATACGCTGAACCCACCGAACCGAGTGAGTCGAGGTGAACATGGGCGGTTTGCCAAACCGAACCTTGCTTGCAATCTCGTTCGGTCTGCTTGCGTCGCTGGCAGCCGAAGCTGCCGGGCAGGAAGCTGCGACGGATTCGATCTCCTTGGTGCCGGGGCCTGACTACACGGCCGGCGGTTTCCATCGATTCTTCTGGGGCAACCACTACCGAGCGGCCTGGACGACGGATATCCGCGTGCCGGTGCTCGACCTGGGGACGTTCCCGGTGGGCTGACGCCGATCAGCGCTGGCGGCGGTTTTCAGACGAAGTCTCTGTGGCTGAGGGGCGCCGACGGGAAGATCTACGCGTTTCGGTCGGTCTACAAGTGGGCTACGGAGTTGGTGCCGGAGGTGCTGCGCGACACGTACGTCGAGGACCTCCTCCAGGACCAGATGAGCTCGCAGCACCCGTTCGCCCCGCTGATCGTAGGCGGCCTGATGGATGCGGCGGGCGTGCTGCACAGCCAGCCGTCGCTCTACCTGCTGCCCGACGATGCCTCGTTGGGCGAGTTCCGCGCCGATTTCGGCGGCGTGCTCGGTATGCTGGCGGAACGGCCGATCGACTATGACGGGGCGATTGCGGCGTTCGTCGGGGCCGAGGAGATCGTTGACGGGTTCGACGTGGTGGATCGGGTGATGGCCGATCCATCGCTTCGCGTCGATTCACGATCGTTCCTGACAGCGAGGCTGATCGACGTCTTGGTAGGTGATTGGGATCGCCACGCGGATCAGTGGCGCTGGGCGGATTTCGGATCGGACTCGACTCCAGCGTGGCAGCCGATCCCGAGCGATCGCGATCAGGCGTTCGCGTTGCTCGACGGACTCATGCTGTGGGTCGCCCGTAACCGAACGCCGATGCTGACGAGCTTCGGGGAGAAGTACGACCATCCCTCGCGTCTGCACTACCAGGCCCGCTTCGTCGACCGGCTGTTCCTGACCGAGCTCGAGCGCCCGGTCTGGGACTCGGTCGCCGCTGCCCTGACTGAGAAGATCACCGACGATGTGATCGAGCGGGCGGTGGCTCGACTACCGGATGATGTCCAGGCTGTCGACGGCCCCTTCATGGTTTCGACCCTCGCGGCGCGTCGAGACGCTTTGCCGCATATCGCAGGCAGGCTGTACGAGCTACTGGCGAGCGAGCCGTACGTCCACGCGTCCGGCGTAGCCGATTTAGCGGAAGTGACCGACTCGGGCGACGGTGTCACCGTCACCATTCGCGCGGCGGATTCCCGTGCCGAGCCATACCTCCGGCGCACGTTTCTCGAGCAGGATACGAAAGAGATCCGGATCTATCTGCACGAGGGTGATGACCGGGCGGTGATCGGCGGAGACGGCAAGTTACCGATCCGGGTCAATATCATCGGCGGGCCCGGTGACGACACCTTCGAATTCGCGTCGCCGGCCGGGAACGTGCATCTCTACGATCAGTACGGCACGAACCGCGTGACCGGCTCGTCGGGTGGCGCCGGCGTCAACAGCAGGAGCTACACCGAGGGTCCGCTAGTCCCAGAAAGCGGTACTAGGCCGCCGCCGCGTCACTGGGGAAGTTTCGGCTTCCCGTTCTTCACAGGCGGCTACACGCCGGACGTGGGCCTGTTCGCGGGCGGTTCGTACCAATGGGTGGATTACGGATTTCGCAAAGACCCGAACGCGTCGGCCGTGGCCGCATCCGGCGCGATCTCCACCAAGCTGAAATTCGCGCTGGCGCTCGGTGCCGAGTTCCGTTTCGAGAACTCACCGCTTTTGGTCGGACTCGAGGCGATAGCCAACAGCTTCGAGACGGTGAACTTCTACGGCATCGGCAACGACGAAGAGCTGGTCCCCGGCACGTCCCGCAGGTTCTATGAGGTCGAGAACACGCGCCTCGAAGGCGAGGCGACGCTGAGGGCGGATCTGGGCGGGGTGCTCGATATCGGCGCAGGCCTCGTCGGCGGCTTCTCTAATACGCGGGACGACCCGAACACGCTGCTTGGCCAGAACCCCGACATCTACGGAGCGGGCAAATTCGGGCAGGCG
>JBDHHL010000511.1:0-3363 GCA_039589375.1 Gemmatimonadota bacterium
GTTATCTGGTAGCGGCCAATCCACTGGTCCATAAGCGCAAGCTAAACAAATGCAGGAAGTTGGGTCAATCGCGCGGCCACCGCGTTTGTCCCGGAGACCTGGCGAGCCTACATTGACAGGCCGTTGTGGCATCGTGGAATAGTGTACATCAGGAGGTGAACTATGCGCCCAGTCACCGTCTTGGCGCTCGCCTGTCTTGCTCTCTCCTCGGCGCGGGGAGCCGCTCTAGCGCAGGAGAGGGTAGGTCCCAAGCTGAGAATCGCGGTCATGGAATCGTCGTGGGACCCGGGGCTCTTCGAGGCCACGGGAACCTTCGGCGCCGCCGGCTACACGTACAACGAGAGCTTGGAAAACTACGCTCAGGGACTGACCGAGATGATGGTCACCGAGCTCGTCAATAGCGGGCGGTTCGTCGTCGTCGAGCGGCAGGCGATCGCCGACGTGCTGGCCGAACAGGAACTCCAGTACAGCGGTGCGGTCAATCCCGAAACGGCTGTCGAAGCGGGACGCGTGGTCGGTGCCCAGTTCTTCATTCGCCCGGTCATCACGACGTTCAGTTACGGCGAGAAAGGCCGGTCGGGTGAGGCAGCGATCACCGTACCGGCGGATGTCCCGGTAGCCGGGCGGATCAGTATCGGCGGCGGCAAGAAGACCATTCAGGCACGCTTGGTCATCGACAGCCGTATCTATGACGTCCAGACGTCGCAGGTCACGACGTCGGTGACGGGCGAGGGAACAATAGAGCGGAAATCGTCGCAGATCAGCCTCAGCTCCGATGTTTTCGACGTGGGCACGGACGGTTTCAGCGACACGCCGCTTGGCGAGGCGACCCGTGCGGCCGTAAAGCAGGCCGTCGAGAACGTCATAGCGGAGCTAGGAGACGAGCTCTGGCAGGGCAGGGTGGTTACAGTGCGGGACGGCCAGGTGTATATCAACGCCGGCAGCAATTCGGGCATCGAGGCCGGGGACGTGCTCGCGGTATTCCGAGTCGGTGAAGAGCTGGTGGATCCGGAGACGGGTCTCAATCTGGGCCAGATCGAGGAGAAACTGGGGGAACTTGAAGTCACGACCGTGGAGGAGAAGTTCTCCATCGCCAGGACGGTCGAGGAGTTTGTCTGCGAGCGAAGCGACCTCGTGCGGTATGTCGGGAAGTAGAGAGCGCTTCGATTATCGAATATCGAACACCGAATCTCGAATGATGAAGTATTAGCGCTAGCGGCCTCTCTTTCTACATTCGGTGTTCGATGTTCATTATTCGGTATTCAGAACCTGCAGTCTAACGCGTGTGGAGTTCCACTATGTCTCCGTCCACCAGCACGTGGTCTTCACCGACGCGCTGGCCCTGGAAGCGGCCGGAGGCGCCCCAGAGCCGGCCGTAGCGGAGGCTCGCGAGTATCTCCTTGTGGATCTTGCCAGCCAGATCACCAACGGTACTCCCGACAGGTAGGACGAATGGCTCGCCGAGGTCGGCGTTCTTGCCCGGCTGTTTGGTGAATACGCGGGCAATCTGCATGACGTCGAACACGCCCCGCTTGAATACGTCGATTCCCGTGCCGTATTCGACGGAGAAGCTGAATATGGAAAAACGATCCGCGAAGAATTCGCGCAGTTCCTGCAGCGCATCTGACGCGTCAGCCGTGTCCAACTTGTTGGCAGCGAGTACCGTCGGGATACAGACCTCGAAGCCTTCTCGTTCATCCGGCACTTCGCCGATCAGCACCACGTCTCTCGCCTCCATCGCATCGACGACGTAGGAGATCGCTTCCGCTGCGGCTCCGTCCGAGAGGTCGGCCAGCAGGACGCAAGCGTCGGCGCGCCGCGCCAGCTCTGGCAGCCAACCGACGTCGAAATCGGGCGACCAGGCCGGGGTGTCGATCAGCTGGATCTGGATGTCCTCGAAAGGCATCATCGCGGGAACCGGCGTCTGGGTAGTGAAGGGGTACTCGGCCACCCGGACGTCGGCGTGCGTCACCGCGGCGATTAGAGCTGACTTGCCCGCGTTCGGCGGGCCGATCACGGGAACCTGGCCTGCGCCGACCTTCTCGATGACCCACATCGGGATCTGGCGAGTGGCCGGCGCCTTCCGGGCCTGGTCCTTGAGTTGGGAGATCCGCCGCTTGATGTCGGCTTGGAGCTTGTCGGTGCCCTTATGCTTGGGCATGACGGCCAGCATCTCACGGAGCGCATCGAGCTTCTCGTCCGTCGTGTGAGCCTGCCGGTATCGCTTCTCGGCAGTATGGTAGGCTGGCGTCAGATTCGCAGGCATAGCGGTCGAACCGGTATCTCCAGTACCTCCTTCGTATCTAGTGAAAAGTGACCCTCCGACATGCTGCTGGCAACAATAGCTGCAAGGCCTGGGCGTCTTGCGCCTCGGCCCCGATGCCCAGAGTCGGGCCTACGGGACCCTAAACGCTTCTGGAGGTGACGAGTTCTCTGGATGTCGGAGTGGCAAGCGTGCCAACAGACGCTTCAACGTGCTGAAGCGCCGCTGCATTCCGGCGAGGCTGTGTCCTTGGGCTACGGTCGCGCGGCTACGACGTTCAGCCAGTTACGCGGCCAGGACGTGGCACCTAGCTCGTCGAAAGTCTCGCACAGCGATTCCACCAGGACGTCACTGGCGGTCTTGAGCGGGATCCCCGGCAGCGCGCCGGCGATGAAATCAGAGAAGCGGCTTATATCGATCCAGCCCTGCCGGGGCACGTCATTGTGGTAGATCTCATACGTTCTGAGCTCGAAGCCCTCGGCTTCCAGCAACTCTCGGTAATCGTCGGCGGTCAGTTGTTTCCGGGACTCGACCTTCGAACGTTCGGGCTTGAGGTTGTACTGGGCCCTCAGTTTCCGCAGAGACTTGAGCATCCAGCGGCGGTAGTAAAGCAAGGTTTCAGGCGGCAGGGCGCCATCGAAGAATCCCGTATTGAAGGCGAAGACGCCGCCCGGCTTCAGCGTCTTGTGGACCTCGGCCAGCAGGCCCGGCTTATCTTGGATGTAGTGAATCCCGTTGCAGAAGACTACGGCATCCGCCGCCCGCCGGATGGTGTTCGACATTTCCTCGGCCCGCGCCTGCACGAACTCCACCACGGCGTCGCGCACGCCGGCGACCTTCTCACTCGCGTCTCTCAGCGCGGTCGCGGACATGTCGATGCCTATGACCATGGCGTCGCGCGCTCCGTGGATCTTCTGGAGGATGAGCTCGGTAATCGCGCCGCTTCCGCATGCAACGTCGACGACCGTCCAGCCGCACTCCAGCTTGGCTCGGTCGATGAGTTCCTCGTTCACCTGCCGGTAGAACGCGTGTTCACTGAACGCCTTGAAGGTGAATTCGTCGTTGTCCATAGAAGACTCCACAGCTCTGGCCGGGGCATA
>JBDHHL010000512.1:0-3849 GCA_039589375.1 Gemmatimonadota bacterium
AAATGGGCCGGTATGCCGCAGCGGAAGACTACCTCTCGCAAGCGCTGGACATACAGCGCGCAGCGACCGGCGCGCGGAGCCCCGAGGTCGGCAAGATCCTGAGTAACCTGGGGCTGCTTAGGCGGGATGAGGCGCTGATGCGAGAGGCGTTGGAAATCGAGCGCGAGACCTTGGGTGAAAGACACCCGGCGGTCGCCAACTCCCTCACAACGTTGGCGACAATCCTCCAGGTGCACGGTGATAGTGAGTCGGCGGAAGCCCTTCTGCGACAGGCAGTGGAGGTTGGGCGGGCGGTCCAGGGAGAAGACCATCCGGAGGTCGGCGAGAGACTCAACAACATCGCGCTGATCTGCGCGGCCAGCGGCCGGCAGCGCGAGGCGTTGGACGTGATGAAGCAGGTGGTGGCGATCGATGATCGCACGGTTGGAAAGGTGTTTTCGTTCAGCACCGAAGCGCGTCGGGCGGCGTTTCTAAGGACTATAGAAGGCAACTTCTACAAGTTCTTGTCACTGGGTATTCGCTACTTCGCCGACTCTGCCGAGGTCGTGCGTGACCTTCTTGATCTGGTGCTGCGTCGCAAGGCGATCGGTGCCGAGGCGTTGACCATGCAACGGGATGTCGCGCTCGGCGGCCGCTACCCGGAATTGCGAGCGAAGATGCGCGAGCTGACCACACTGCAGAGGCAAATCGCGCACAAGGAGCTGGCCGGCGCAGGCCGAGAAGGTCTGGATGTTCACCGGGAAATCTTGGCAGGCTGGAAGTACGCGAAGGAAGAGCTAGAGGCGGAGCTGGCGCAGCGTATACCGGAAATGGACCTGGAGCAGACACTCCGCTCGGTCGACCGCACAGCAGTCGCCGAGACATTGCCGGAGGGGAGTGTACTGATCGAGTTCGTGCGCTGCGAGATGTTCGACTTTCAGGCCACCGAGGCTCGGGGTGAGTCACAGTGGCGACCCGCGCACTACCTGGCGTTCGTGCTCCATTCGAGGGACCCGGAAAACATCACGATGGTCGACCTCGGCGAGGCACGGGTAATAGATGAGCTGATCGCATCGTTCCGCTCACTCGTCAGTGGCGAGACGGGAAATGGCGTTAGCAGGGACTTGGGAGCGACACCGACCGAGGATTCGCTAAGCCAGGTCGATGACAAAGGGATGGAGCTTCGTCAGGCCCTCATCGACCCGCTACTGGGGGCGGTAGGCGATTGCGCACGGCTCATCTTTGCCCCCGACGGTGATATCACCCGGCTACCCTTAGAGGTCCTGCCAACCGACGACGGCCGTCGGCTTATCCACAACTACCGAGCTAGCTATGTCGGCAGCGGTCGTGACGTGTTGCGATTCGCGGCAAAGTCGATAGTCAGCCCGACGCAGCCCATCGTGGCGGCTGATCCCGACTTCGATCTGGTCGCACCTAGGACGGGCCGCGAGACCGTGGCTCCGAGATCGCCGGGCCGCGTGTCCCGGGATGCGGACTGCGGTCGGCTCGCTTCACCGCTCCCGGCCACGCGAACCGAGGGCGAGCGGGTTGCCGACATGCTGAGCGTCGAGCCCTGGCTGTCCGGTGCGGTGCTCGAGGCTCGCCTGAAGGCTTGTCACTCGCCTCGGATACTGCATCTGGCTACGCACGGCTTCTTCTTGGAAGAGCAGAAGCGTGGGCCCCGACGGGAGTTTCGCGATCTGGGTGCGCCGCAGCTGGAAGCCGAGCCGGCAGATGTGCCGGAATCGCGGTTCGAAAACCCGCTGCTGCGGTCCTGGCTGGTCCTTGCCGGATACAACACGTGGTGGAAGAACCAGCAACCGCCGCCAGAGGCTGAAGACGGGATCTTGACGGCGGAGGATGTCGTCGGCCTCGACCTGGCGGCGACCGAGCTGGTAGTACTATCGGCCTGTGATACGGGGTTAGGAGTGGTCCGCGCGGGTGAAGGTGTCTTCGGGATGCGACGCGC
Source organism: Gemmatimonadota bacterium (assembly GCA_039589375.1). GTDB lineage: Bacteria > Gemmatimonadota > Gemmatimonadetes > Palauibacterales > KS3-K002 > JASFMO01. The sequence goes on from JBDHHL010000512.1 coordinate 1,949, forward strand.
GTTTGCGTTGGCCGGTGCCAAGACCCTCGTCATGAGCCTCTGGAAGGTACCCGACAAGCAGACGCAGGAGCTGATGGAGGACTTCTACCGCCGAGTACTGAGCGGACAGCCCCGATCCGACGCACTGCGTGAGGCTCAGCTCGCGTTGAGTGTCAAGTTTCCGAACCCGCTGTGCTGGGGAGCGTTCATTTGCCAGGGCAATCCAGCGCCGCTGGACGTAACTCGATGAAGGAGCGCCATCATGAGCCCAGATGTTCCCACGACCGTCGTTTGCACAAAGTGCAGCAGCGAGCTCGAGTTGTACCCAGTGGGATTGTACAAACCCCAGGCCAAGGCCGGCGCCGACTTCGTGTGTGCGAACTGTGGTCAGTTGATCGCGCAACTCTTCCGGTGCCCTAAGTGTGATCTGGTCAATCTGGTGGACTTGACGACCCCACATATCCGACCGGGCCGGTGCACGTGCGGCAAGAAGGCGAAAATCAAGGAGAAGATCGAGTTCCCGCTCAAGAACTGAAGCGCGGCGGCTTGACGCCGCTACTGGGGGGCAAGGCTGACTAGCACACCGGGTTGTGGCGTAGTGCGACACTCGGAGGAACGGAGCAGGCAAGGTGGGCCTCTTCAGAAGGAAGTCGGACGAGCAGTCGGGAGAGGTGAAGCCCCCGACGGAGCGGATCTTCTCGCTACACGGACAGGCGAAGCAGCTTCGGCAGCTTGGAAAGTACGAGGAGGCGATACCGCTCGCCACGCGAGCGGTCGAGTTGGCACGCGAGCACCTCGGCACGGGCCACCCGGACTACCCGGAGATCTTGAACGTGGCCGGGCTGATCTACATGGAGATGAAGGATTTCTCCGAAGCGGAGCCACTGTTTCAAGAAGCGCTGGACAGCGACCGGCGTCGTCTAGGCGAACAGCATGGATATGTAGCAACGGACTTGAACAACTTGGCGGAACTTCACCGTAGGAGTGGTGACCACGCCAAGGCCGAACCGCTGTATCGGCGGTCTCTCGAGATCAAGCGCAGGGAGTTGGGCGAGGACCATCCCGAATACGTGAGGGCGCTGAACAACCTGGCGCTGCTCTACTACGCCATGGGCAGGTACGAAGAAGCTGAACCGCTGTACGAACGGACTCTACAGGTCTGGCGCGAGGCGTTCGGCGAGCGGCACCCCGACGTCGCCATCGCCCTCAGCAACTTGGCGCTACTCTATCAGGCGATGGGCCGTTACGGAGAAGCAGAAGGGCTCTACCAGCGGGCGCAGCAAATACTCGAGGCTGCGGTAGGCGTCAGACATCCGAGCTATGTTGCCAATCTCGCCGGTCTAGCGAAGCTATACCAGGAGACGGGCAGGCAGGAGGCAGCCGAGGAGTTGCTTCGCAAGCTCGGGTTGAAATAGCACTAGCAAAGGGACAGTATCAAAACGGAGCACGAAGGTGAGCGGTAGATTTCGGCAGATCTTCGCACAGCGACACGTCGTTCTGCCCGTGATACATGTGGAGAGCGAGGAGCAGGCTCTTCGCAACGCGCGAATGGTCAGGGCGGCCGGGGGCGACGGGATCTTCCTCATCAACCACATGGGGCACTGCAAGGATCTGCTCGCCATTCATCGCCGACTCCATGAGGAGTTCCCCGATTGGTGGATCGGGGTCAACTGTCTCGACCTCGACCCCGAGGATGTTTTCGAGCGCCTGCCCGATGAAGTTGCCGGCCTCTGGGTTGATGACGCCCGCATCGACGAGCGAACGCGTGATCAGTCGGAGGCGGAAATGATCGGTAAAGCCCGGCAGGAAAGCGGATGGAACGGCCTCTACTTCGGCGGCGTCGCGTTCAAGTACCAGCGGCCGGTGGAGGATCTGGCGGGCGCGGCGCAGATCGCCGTACGCTACATGGATGTCGTGACCAC
>JBDHHL010000513.1:0-4942 GCA_039589375.1 Gemmatimonadota bacterium
CTGACCCCGGCGACGCGCAGGCGGCGCCCCGCCAGTTGCAGCTCATCGCCTGAGGCGATCCCGGCCCGCCGGGCGAAGGCGCGGTCCACGGTGATCTCACCGGCGCGGGGATTCCCAACGCCTTCCTCCAGATGCCTCGGTACGCCGGCGGTCGCATCCGGATCGAGGCCGACGACCAGCAGCGTGCGGCGCTGGCCGTCGAACTCGGCCGGCAGTAGGGCACTCAAGATCGGCTCGACAGAACTCACGCCCTCCACTGCGAGGACCTGTTCGCGAACCGAGTCGGGCAGAAGTCCGCTGGCGCGCAAAAGGTTCCAGGAACCACGCCGGCCCACCCAGACTGTGGCGTCGGCGTTCTCGATGTAGCTGACCGAGCCGTGAACGGCGCCTCGATAGACACCGGCGAGGAAGACGGTGAGCACCACGGCGCAGGCCAGGCCGCCCGCCGTGAGCAGGAAGCGCGCGCGTTCGCGCAGCGCGTAGCGGAACCCGACGTCGATCATCGTTCCCCCGCCTTTGCAGTCCGATGGACGCGTGTCACGGGGCGGCCGAATTTGGCGTGCGCTTGCGCGAAGGTGTCGGCCGCCAGCGACGCCGTGAGAGACAGTTCGCCCGCGAGCACGGCGGCGCCGGCGATCTCGGCCAGCTTCTTCGCCAGGCCAGGCCCGGCGCAGCCGAGGGCGCTCAAGCACTCATGCTGACCGGGAAGCCGTGTGCCGCCGCCCACGCTGCCGACGATCAGGTTCGGGATCGTTACGCTCGCGTACAGGTCGCCGTCCGCTGTGACCTCCATGATCGTGAGCCCCGTGCCGCACTCGACGACCGAGGCCACGTCCTGTCCGGTGGCCAGGAAGAGAGCAGCCAGTACGTTGGCGAACTGCGCCTGGGCGCCCACCGCGCCCGAGATCACGCTGGCTTGGGTGCCCTCGCGCGCCACGCGGGCGATATCATCGACCGCTGCATGCAGCGCGCTGAGAGCCATGGTGCGTGGGATCGTCACCTCCGCATCGACGCGTCGCCCGCGGCGGCCCGACACGGACAGCGCGGCTAGCTTCTTGTCGTGCGAGAGGTTCGATTCGAGAGAGTAGAACTCGACCGCATCGAAGGGCGGTCGGGCGCGCAGCCAGCGGCAGGCGGCATCGGTGGCCAGCGTCACCAGGTTCTGGCCGGCGGCGTCACCGGTCGAATAGACGAAGCGGAGGACTAGACGACGGCCGAAGAGTACGGGCGTCACCGAGAGCAGGCGGCCATGTCGCGTCGTCGCCTCGGCCTCGGCCCGGAGCGGTTCGAAGTGTTCTTCGGCCCAGCGCGCTGCCTGGTGAGCGCGCCGACCGTCCGCGAAGACGAAGAGCGGAGCGCGAACGACTTCCGGATCGGAGGCGTGAACGAGCGCGCCGCCTGCGGCGGTGATCGCCTCGGCGCCCCGACCGACGCTGAGCACCAGCGTCCCCTCGGTGGTTGCCAGCGGTAGGTAGAACGATCCGCGCGCCAGGTTGCCGCGGACGGCGAGCGGCCCGGCGATCCCGACCGGCACCTGGAGCACGCCGACCAGGTTCTCAATCTGCCCCCGGTAATCCTCCGGCTCGCTCAACGGCGCGGCGAGGGTCGGGAACGTCGTGCCGGTCCAACCGCTCAGAAGTTCGAGCCGTCTCGTGCGCGATTCCTCCGACCAATGGCGTCCGTCCTTGCGGATCATCGTCAACCTCCGTCAGAAGACGCGTCGGAAGCCCGCGCGCACGATCCCCACCTGGAGGAGTACGGGCGCCACGAACAGGTGGAAGAGCATCAACGCCAGGATCGGCCAGAAGAAGATGCCCGGCGCGTCCTGGAGCCAGATGAGCGCCGGGGCCATGGCGGCGAACGAGAGGTAGTTGATCGCGCTCTCGAATCCGAACTTCCAATGCGTGGTCATCAGACTCGTGATCGGGTAGCGCACCGGCAGCCAGCAGAGTGCGATCAGCACGACTGTGTAGGCCGTGGCGAAGACCGGCGGCAATTCGAGGAACCAGAACAGCAGGACTGAGAAGAACGCGGGTGGCGCGCCTCGGCTGGCCCCGGCTTTCAGCAACCCGGCCTTCATCGAGTACTTCAGACTGCAGGTTGCCGCCGCGGCTACGGACAACGGGGCGCCCCAGCCGGGCAGGAATACGCCCGCCTGCCAGTAGAACAGCATGGGCACGAAGGTCAGACCGATGACGTCGGTGATGATGTCGAGCGTCTCGCCTGAGACCTCGGGGATCTTCTCGCCCACCTTGTACTTCCGGGCCAGCGTCCCATCGGTGTGATCGACCAGCAATACCAGAAGCAGCCAGCGCGCCGCGGAGTCGATGTCGCCGGCGAAGAGCTGCTGCGCCGCCAGCATTGCGAACGCTAGGCCCGCCAGCGTCCACAGGTGTATCAGGAACGTCCACTTCAAGAACATCTTCATCGTCGGGCTCCAGTCGGTTCGGCCGGCTTCTTGACCGACGAAACTTCGAAGCCGGAATAGACGAACGAGCGATCCCGGTATAGCAGCCGGGCCGCGAGATCCTCGTGGGGCGTGAAGAGGTGATCCAGCGAGCTGGGATGCCCGCGGCGCACTAGCAGGTTGCGGTAGCAGAGGCGACCGCCCGGCCGGGCGACGCGATGCGTCTCGCGCAGCATCGTCTCGAACGTCGGGGCCGGGACCCACTCGAATACGTTCGAGAAGTTGAAGCAGTCCACGCTGTCCGACGGGAGTCGCTGGAGTATCGAGCCGATCTCGCCGGTGACGATCTCGATCCGATCCACGGCGCGGCGCAACGCTTCGTAGTTCTCCGCCAACAAGTACGGCGGCACGGAACGCTCGTCGCGGTAGCGGCCAAGACAGATCTGGGCGATGAAGTAGTTGTCGCGAAGCGGAAGGTCGACCATCGCGTGTCGGGCGAGCCCGCGGAAGTGCTCGCCGAAGCTCTCGACTCCATTCACGTAAGCGAAGAACTGAGGATCGAGGCCACCCCAACCGAGCACGCGGCGCGAGAAGAAGACGCGGAAGAATAAACGCCACAACCTCGAGTCCCAGTTCTCGTCGTAGAAGCGACGCTGCTCGGCCAGCGACTCTGTCTCGAGCATCGCATCGATCGCCTTCCGCCCCTCGATCACCCGGAGCAGCTTGCGGAACGCCGCCAGGTAGCGCTCGTAGCGCCCCGCGTTCAGTATGCCCGACTGGATCGATCGCTTCTGCGTGTCCCAATAGGAGCGTGCGTCCGGCGCCAGCTCGTCGCGCAGCGATTGGTACAGGTCCCAGCGAGCCCGTGAGTCGCGAACCCCGAGGAGCTCTAGGTACTCGCCGTGCGACAGCCGTCGGGCGCCCGCCATCTTCAATGACGCTGTCGCGACTTACGTTCAACGCCTCTAGGTCCATCTGCGGGTCCTCCCAACACTGGGCGAATAGCAGCCGCTCGAACACACGGCGCTGCAAAATCTTCGACTTCACCAAAGCGGCAGACATCGTGGTCAACCTCCCGTCATCCAGTAGTAGGGAACGGCGGCGAAGATCAGACTGTCGAAACGGTCGAGCACACCGCCGTGGCGCGGCAGCGAGGACCCGAAGTCCTTGATGTCCAGCGCGCGTTTCATGCTCGAGGCGACCAGGTCGCCCAGACTCCCGGCCAGCGCCAACGCGAGCCCGAAGGCCGCCGCTTGGGCGCCCGACCACAGGCCGAGCGCGCGGTTTACCGCGACGGCGATCGCGAGGGCAGCCGCCAACCCTCCCAGCAGGCCGCCCAACGTCTTGTTTGGGCTCGCCGGCAGGATTCCGCGTCGCAGCGGCCAGCGGCGGCCGGCCAGTTCGGCGAAGGCATCGCCGCCGCAGACGACCAGAAACAGGAAAGCGAACAGGGCAAAGCGCTCGGCGTGATCTGCCAGCAGCAGCAAATGGGAACCGGGCGCAGCCACGGCGACGAGGCCCGCGACTCCCCACACGCTGGCGCGTCCGCCGGAGCGGGGATCGGCGGCGAAGGCGCCGAAGGCGAGAGTGGCGAGGGCCATGAGCAGCGCGGTCGGGTAGAGCGCGGCCGCACCTCCCATCAGAGCGGCCACCGCTGTGGCCAGACCAGCCGTCGCGAGGGCTAGGGCATTGGCCCTCGGCAGTCTCGACGCTCGATAGAACTCGATGAGCGCCGCGGCGAGAATCACGAAGACGAGTGCTGCGAACGGCGCTTGCCCGATCTCCGCCAGTGTCAGCACGGCGGTGACGAACAGCAGGTAGGTGATGTACTTGCCCCAGGCGGTGCGCGTGGTGCCGCCGCTCGTCCGACGCTGTGCCAGCATCAGCAGAGCGCCGAGTCCGAAGCCCGAGACGACAACGACAAGAGCCCGCGCGAACATCAGATCGCCTCCCGGAGTCCCGATTCACGACCGGCGGCCGGGACGAGAGCCGAGGGGACGAGCACCCTCAGGCTGGCCGGCTCGATCTCCACGCGAGCACGATGGCGCAACCCGAGCCACTCGCCGTCTGCGAAGGCGCCCACCATCCCGTTCGCGCGGATTGAAAGCCTGGTGAGGTCGGTGAAGATCCGAGCGCGAAGGCCATCGGTGCGGCCCGCTCGCAGGTGCAGCAGCGTCGCCAGCAGCGACGAACGGCTAGTTGCCGTGATGCCCAGCGCGAAGAACGTCCCGGGTCTTGTCGATCCCTTCGGTACGAGGTTTAAACCGCCGCCGAACTTGCCCACCAGACCGACGAAGACTGCGGAGGCGACCATCACCTGCGGGTGGTCGTGGTTGGCGCGCAGCGAATACGTCATCGGCATCGCGCCCCGCGTGACGATCCGCGCCGCGGCGCTCAGCGAGTAGATCGAGCGGCCGAGTGGGGCGAGCGCTCTGCCGAGGAAAGCCCGCGCCCTGAGTTCGTTGCACCCGTGCGCGATGTGGGCAGGTAGTCCGAACCCGCCCACGGTGGCGACGCGCCGATCCCCTATCCTCA
>JBDHHL010000514.1:0-3331 GCA_039589375.1 Gemmatimonadota bacterium
TTCGAAGGGACGACTGAGTGCGGCCGCAAGCGCGTCTTCTATACCTATATCGGTCGGCGATCACTGAACATCCTCTAGAGTGCAGCTAAACCAGACGCTTCGGCAGCGCACAGCTCAGGTGCATCAGCACGTCGTACACCGAGATGCCGGCAGCCGTCGCCAGCGTGTTCGGGTGAATCGCGGGATCGTCCGGGCCGATCAATGTCGCCACATCTCCGATCGAGACGGTCGGCTCTTCGCCCAGCTCGACGATCGCGTGGCTGGCGCTCACGGCGCCGATCACTGGATACAGTCGGCCGTTGATGAGAATTCGAGCGCCGTTCACGGCCGCACGCGAATAGCCGTCGGCGTGGCCGGCCGGCACCGTGGCGATCCACGTCGGTCTCTCTGCCACGTAGTTCCGTCCGTAGCTCACACTGTCTCCCGGCCGTAGACGCTGCACGCGAACGACGCGTGCGCGAAGCCGAAACGCGGGTCGGAGTTCCGCGATCGACCGCTCGACCCCCTCGTTGCTCGGGTATGCCCCGTACAGCGAAATCCCCGGCCGCACGAGGTCCAAGTGCGACTCGGGGAAGTTGAAGACCGCGTGGGACGAGGCCGCATGCAGCAGACCGAGGTTCGCGCCGCGGCTGCGCGCCTCGGCGGCCAGGTCGGTAAAGCGGCGCAACTGCTCCCTGTCGAAGTCCGGCTCTTCCGTGAACCCGGTAAAGGTGCCTTCGATCGTCACGTTCTCGAGCCGCGTTACTTCCAACAGCCAGGGAAGCGCCTGGTGATACGGTACGCCCATGCGACTCATGCCGGTATCGAGGTACACGTGGGCGTGCACAGGCTTCTTCGCTTTAACGGTCGCCCGTGTGACTCGCTCGGCCGCGTCCTCGCTACACAACGCGAGATGTATGTCGCTGGCGACCAATTCCGGGCCGTCCTCGTCGGTGAACAAGCCCATCAGCAGGACCGGCTTGCGAATGCCGGCATCGCGAAGCGCCATCGCGGCAGCCGTCTTCACGACGGCGAAACCGACGATCTCCGGTAGCGGCTCGAGCAGGGCCGCCACGTTCGTCAGCCCGAGGCCGTACCCGTTGTTCTTGATCACAGCCAGGATCGGCCGGCCGCCTACCAGCCGCGATATGACACCCACGTTCTCTCGCAATGCTGCGGCATCGACCTCGAGCCAAGGATCGAACCGGTCGCCCGGCTTGCTCGGAGCCGGTGCGAGCGGCGCTGCCCACGCAGGCCTCGTCAACGCGGTGGCTGTGGCGGCTGCGACGAAGGTGCGACGCGAGATGGTCATGGGATTGCCCTCCTGAGCGGTGTGCAATACAGGATGGATGCGGCTCGCACCTCACGCAACTCGGCGCAGCCGCCGCTTGCTTAACTCCATGAGGGCTGTACCATCTGTCTTCTAATGGAAGGCGCCGCCGATGTCTCTCGTCTAGATCCGGTCACCGAGGAGGACTCATGATCGGTCCCCTTTCGCCCCGTCCCGCGACGCTCTTCACGACGATCCTGGCTGGTATGTTGGCACTCGGCACAGCGCCACGAGGTCTGCCGGCCCAGACCCAAGGTCTAGCTGCCGACCGAACGGTCCAAGACGCCGGTGCACTCCGCTTCGAGATCTCGTTTCCACAGTCGGTCCGCTCGCAGCCGGTGACTGGTCGGGTCTACGTCATGATCTCGCGCCGGGAGCAGCCCGAACCACGCTTCCAGGTCGGCCGCACGGGGGTACCGCTGTTCGGGCGCGACGTCGACTCGCTGGCACCTGGCGACCCGGCCGTGATCGACGGGACCGACCTCGGCTCGCCGGTCGTGAGCCTGACCGAGATCCCACCCGGCGAGTACTACGTCCAAGGGTTCGTGAACGTGTACGAGCGCTACGAGCGTGCGGACGGACACGTGGTCTGGATGCCCGAGGATCACTGGGAGGGGCAGCGCTGGGAACGCTCGCCCGGCAACCTATACAGCGATGTGCTGCGCGTGCGGCTCGACGCCGATGCCGGTTATGTCGTGCAACTGGAGGCGAACCGCGTTGTTCCACCGGTCGAGGTCCCGCCCGACACTCGCTTCGTGAAGCGCTTCCGCTTCCAGAGCCCGATGCTGACCGAGTTCTGGGGGCGGCCCATATACCTGGGCGCTACGGTCCTACTTCCGCGTGACTACGACCGCGAGACCATCTCGTACCCGGTACTCTATCGCCAGGGACATTTCTCGCTTAGTCCGCCGCTCCGCTTCCAGGAGGGCTCGGACTTGTATCAGGCATGGATGCGCGACGATTTCCCGCGCATGATCGTCGTCACCTTCCAACACCCCAACCCCTATTTCGACGACTCGTACGCCGTCAACTCGGTGAACGTTGGTCCCTACGGTGACGCGATCATGGAGGAGTTGATCCCCGAGGTCGAACGTCGCTTCCGCGTGATCGGCGAGCCCTGGGCCCGGTCTCTGGACGGCGGCTCTACCGGCGGCTGGGAGGCGCTGGCGCTGCAGATTTTCCACCCCGACTTCTTCGGCGGCACGTGGTCCTATTGCCCGGACCCGGTGACGTTCACGAACGTCGAAGGCATCAACATCTACGAGGACGAGAACGCCTTCTACAAGCAGCACGAATGGCGGCGCGTGCCCACCCCGAACACGCGCGAGACCGACGGGCAGATCCGCATGACCTCGGAGCAGCGGAACCGCTGGGAGCTGGTGAACGGGACCAAGGGCCGCTCCGGCGAGCAGCTGGATATCTGGTCCGCCGTCCACGGCCCACTCGGTGATGACGGCTACTTCAAACCGCTCTTTGACAAGAGGACGGGCGTGATCGATCACAAGGTGGCGGCGTACTGGCGGGACAACTACGACCTGCTCGAGCACTTGAAGCGCAACTGGTCGACGTTGGGGCCGAAGCTGATCGACAAGCTACACATATACACCGGCACCATGGACAACTATTACCTGGACGTCGCGGTGCGCGAGCTGCAGGCCTGGATGGAGACAACGGAAGACCCGCACTACCCCGGCTTCTTCATGTACGGCGAGGGCAAGGGGCACTGCTGGTCCGGGCCGGTGAGTACCGCCGAGCGGCTGAAGGAGATCGCCTCGCACGCGCTGCGACACATGCCGAAGGTGCAGACCGCGCCCTGGTGGCGATACTAGCGTAAGGCGGGCTTTGAATTGCCAATATTGAACATCGAATGTCGAATTTCCAAGAACAGTCCTTCGATATTCGTTAATCGCAGGACTGTCCGGTTAGAAGTCAAAGAGTGACAACTGGTTACGAATATCGGAGTCCTCAGAATTGTAGACGTCTCGTGTAAGTACTTGTTGCATGGCCACTTTCTCAAACAGA
>JBDHHL010000515.1:0-3307 GCA_039589375.1 Gemmatimonadota bacterium
GTTGCAGAAGCCGATCAAGGTATGGGCGTTCTATCTGGCGCGACTTCTTGCAGTGGTTTCCTGCTCCGTTGCTGCCACGCTGGCGGTCTTCCTCTCGATGGTCCCGATCGCCGTTCTGACCCCGATTCCTCTGCGAGAGCTGGCGCGCATGCTGGTCGGCTTGGGCTGGATGCCTGCGCTTTTGGTGGTCCTGAGCTTCCTCGGTTCGGGGCTTGGCGCCAGGAACGGATCTCTGTTTGCCTACGCGATGCTTTTGGCAGGTCTCGCACTACCGGGTTTTGCTGATTCCTTCGATCTCGGTCCGCTTCTCGGAGTGTTCGAAATCGCTCTTCCGCCAGCCCTGGCCGGCCTGGACGCCATCCGGGCCGTGCGAGACACGGGCATAGGCGCGGGGGTCGGTCGACTATTGCCGCTTGTCGCTTATGCGATCGCGTGCTCGGCGCTGGGCCTCGCGATGGCAACGCGCGTGCCTGCTCGACTGAGTCGGACCGAGTAATCGGCGGTATTGTCGACGCGTGTGGAGCGGTTGCGTGGCGTTCGGGCGACTATTATCATCGATGATAATGCGCCGTCTGGCTTCCCCATTTCGATAGGCTAGTTCTCGATGCCCGCATCCGGTCAAGTAGAGTCCACGACACACAAGATCACCACGAAACCGCCCACCGGGTGCGCCATGCTGCTGATGGACCTGTTTCGAAGCTACCTCCATCAGCATCGGCTGCCGCTGACGCACCAGCGGGAGGCGATCGCCATGGCTCTCTTCGAGAGCGAGCGGCACCTCTCGGTGGATGATCTGGAGGACCTGCTGCGTGACCGTAGTGAGCATGTTGGGAAGGCGACAATTTACAGGACGCTGAACCTGCTGGTGGGAGCCGATCTGGCCAGGGAGCTCGACTTTGGTGAAGGGTTCAAGCGGTACGAACACCAGGCCGGAGAGGCGAGGCACGATCACTTGATCTGCACGGCCTGTGGAAAGGTCATCCGCTTCGCGCGCGCCGCCCTCGACGACGTTCAGGAGCAGATCGCGGCAGATATGGGATTCTCGGTGCAGAGCCGTCGGCTGAAGATCTATGGCCTCTGCAGCGACTGCCAGGTCGCTTCTAACGATGCCGAGGTAGACGGGGCGGTCGGCGCACATGCCCCCGCCTCTGCGGGTCCCGAAACGGGGTAAGCTGTCCATCGGCCTGCCCGAATCACGCGCCGTTCGTTGTTGTGCCGCCCGACTTCTTGAGAAGTCTGGGCGGCGCTCTTTTTGCAGCCAATGGCGGCTGCCAACGCACAGGATCGAGGAGAGAGATGAACGAGCGAGATAGGCTTCTCCACCTGCTGGCCGAGAAGTCGTTCAGGATTGGAGACTTCACGCTGGCCAGCGGTAGAAAGAGTCGGTATTACGTTGACGCGCGAACGACGACGCTGTCGGCGGAGGGCCAGGCTCTGATCGGGGCGCTGGGCCTTGCGGCTCTGGACGAAGCGGGACTGCAACCTGAGACGGTGGGCGGTCTGACTATGGGTGCGGATCCCATCGCGTACGCGATTGCCCATCGGAGCTTCTTGAATGGGCGGCCGATAGAAGCGTTTACCGTGCGCAAGCAACCTAAGGACCACGGCGTGGGCCGTCAGATCGAGGGCTGCTTCGAGGCCGGAAGGTCCGTCGTAGTCATCGAAGATACGATCACGACCGGAGGCTCGGCGCTGAAGGCGTGTAGCGCAGTGGATGCCGCGGGCGGCGACATTCTCGCCGTCCTCGCGTTGGTGGATAGGGAAGAGGGTGGTCGGGAGGCCATCGAAGCGGAGGGCTACCGGGTCGTGAGCCTGGTCAGGCTGTCGGAGCTCAGGGAGCGCGTAGGGGATACGTCCTGACAACGGCAATGCGGCCGAACTGGTCATGGCGAGTCGGGCCGCCTATGTTTGCGAGCCCGTTCCGGGGGGCGGTGAACCCACGCTTAGTCTTCCACACAATCGGGACCGAAGCGAATGCTGCGTAGCGTACTGCTATATCTCAGCGAGCAGAAGGGACTTCAGGACTTCATACTCCGTCGCAAGCTAGCGCGGCGCGTGTCGCGCCGGTTCGTTGCGGGCGAGACGCTGGATGAGGCCGTCGCGGTCGCTCGCGATCTCAATGCCAGGGGCATGGATGTGACCCTCGACCATCTCGGTGAGAGCGTTGAGCGCGAGGATCAGGCAGTCCAGGCGACGGATGACTACATACAGATCCTGGAGCGGCTTGACGGGGAGACTGCGGCTAAGGCGAGCATCTCGATCAAACCGACTCAGGTCGGATTATCCATAGACCCGGGCTTTTGCTGCCAGAATCTGCGTCGAGTGGCGGAAGCTGCGCGCGACAGCGGCAACTTCGTTCGCATGGACATGGAGTCCACGGACTACACCGAGGGCACGCTCGATGTGTTCTACGAACTGTTCGCGGAGTTCAAGAACCTTGGTGCCGTGATCCAATCCTACTTGCGGCGCAGCGGGGCCGATGTCGAGAAGTTGGCCTCGTTGGCTGCTCCGGTTCGCCTTTGCAAAGGTGCGTACAAGGAGCCGGAAGAGCTGGCGTTCCAGAAGAAGGGTGAGGTGAACGATAGCTTCATCCATCTGCTGGAGATCCTTATGAATTCGGAAGCGCCGCTGGCAGTCGCCACTCACGACGACCTGATGATCGACGCGGCGAAGCGGCTGATGAAGGGCAGGCCGGGTCGGAAGGCACCGGTCGAGTTTCAGATGCTCTACGGCATACGGCGGGACCTCCAGGCCGAGCTGGTCGAAGAGGGCTTCGGGATGAGGGTTTACGTGCCGTACGGCAACCAGTGGTATCCGTACTTCATGCGGAGGATGGCAGAGCGGCCTGCCAACTTGCTGTTCGTCCTCAGGGCGATGAAAGGGAAGTAGCTCGCCGGATCCGCTCCAAGTTGTCGGCCACCATCTCTAGGCCGAACACTTCTCCAAAATTCCGAGCGACCTCGTCGCCCGCTGCGGCGACGCTGTGCGCTTTGCCCGTTTCGTACGCGATCGACGTCATCTTCACAGCCTCGATGCCGCAGGGAACGATGAGCTCGAAGTCCCTCAGGTCTGTGCTCACGTTGAGCGCGAACCCGTGGAAGGTGACCCAGCGCGTTACGTGCACGCCGATGGATGCGATCTTTCTGTCATCGACCCAGACACCCGTATAGCCGGACACGCGTTCGCCGATGACGCCGAAGGCGCTCAGGGTCCGTATCAAGACTTCTTCGAGTCGGCGGAGGTACCAGTGCAGGTCCTGCTTGTGACGTGTGAGGTCGATGATTGGATAGCCGACGAGTTGTCCAGG
>JBDHHL010000516.1:0-3292 GCA_039589375.1 Gemmatimonadota bacterium
GCCAGCCCGCCCTCGAGGATTTCGTCCCAACCGATCAGTCGCCTCCCGTGCTCCAACAGGAACATCTCGATACGGCGGATGAAGTAGCTCTGTAGCTCGTGCTCGTCCGCCAAGCCTTCGCGCCTGATGACCTCTTGGGCGAAGTCGCTCTCCTCCCAGCGTGCCTTGGGCGCCTCGTCGCCCCCGATGTGGATGTAGCGACTCGGGAACAGCTCCATCACCTCGGTGAGTACGTCCTGCAAGAAGGCGAACGTCTGCTCGCTAGGGCAGTAGATGTCTTCGTGAACGCCCCAGATCGTTGCCACATCGAACGGGCCTTCCGTGCAGGCCAACTCCGGGTAGGCCGCCAGGGCGGCCTTGGAGTGGCCCGGCAACTCGATCTCGGGGATCACGTTGACGTAGCGGCTCCTGGCATAGGCCACCACCTCGCGGATCTCGTCCTGAGTGTAGAAACCGCCGTACGGCTTTCCGTCCCCGATGTAGGGGCTGAAGTTCTTCGCGAGAATCGTCTCGCTGCGGTACGCTCCCACCTCGGTGAGGCGCGGGTATTTCATAATCTCAATGCGCCAGCCCTGGTCCTCGGTCAGGTGCCAGTGAAAGGTGTTCATCTTGTACATCGCCAGAAGGTCGATGTACTTCTTGATGAACTCCACCGGGAAGAAGTGGCGCCCCACATCGAGATGCATACCGCGGTAGACGAAGCGGGGGCCATCCTCGATCTCGACGGTGGCGATGGTCCAGTCTTCTGCCTGCGTCACGGCGCGGTGACTCGGTGGCAACAGCTGGCGAAGCGTCTGGAGCCCGTAGAACAGCCCAGCGTAGGACGGTGCCGAGATCGTGACGCCCCGGCCGCTGACCTTCAGCCTGTAGCTCTCTGGGCTCGCCCCAGGTTCGTCGGACAACAGCAGCGAGATGAAGCCATCGCCGGCGCCGGGAGCAGGAGCTCCGGAGACGTCCAGGTCGATTCCTGCCACCGTCCGCACCATCTCTCTGCAGTACTCGGCGAGCGTTCTCAGTTCCACATCGGTGGGGGCCGACAGTGCGATCGTCGTTGTCGAGCTGAGATGGTACGTGCCTGACCCCAACTCGAGCCGTGCCGGCTGGGGGACGATATGGACCGTGTCCTGTGCCGCCGTTACCCCTGCGCCAGACAGCAGGAGCGTGGTGGCGAGCAGCAGCTGCAACGGGTAGCAGAGCGTGGCGTAGCGCCTGGCAGTTGGCATCGATCGTGTCCTCACGGGAAAGGTCGCGCGGGTTGGGCCCGTCGAGGCTTCGCGCAGCCGGGCCCGCCGCGTATGTTCGTAGAAGTGCAACAGTCAGAATAAGACTGTCGAAGTCTACGTTCAAGCAAGACGGGCTCCCAGCGAGTGTTTCGCCAGACGCCGGATCGTGTGAGATTAGGGTCGCAATCGGTTTACTGCCGACTCGAACATCGGAGATGAGTGTGTCATGCGCGGCTTGATGATGGACTACCCCCTGACGATCGACCGCATCCTCGAGCATGCCAACCGCATGTACCCACACAAGAGGATCAGCACGCGCCTGCCGGACAGCTCGATGCACCGGTATACATACGCCGACCTGTACAAGCGGGTGAAACGGTTGTGCAACGTCCTGGTCGGTCTGGGTGTGCAGCCTGGAGACCGCGTGGCGACATTCGCCTGGAACAACTACCAGCACCTCGAGCTGTACTACGCGGTCCCATGTGCCGGCGCCGTCTGCCACACACTCAACATTCGCCTCTCGCTGGAACAGCTCGCCTACGTGACCAATCACGCTGAAGACTCGGTAGTCTTCGTCGACGCGACGCTCCTCTCCCACTTCGAGGAGGTCTACGACTTGATTGGCGGCGATGGCAAGTTCGTGGTGTTCAACGCGGAAGGAGCGGTCGAGACCCGCTTGCCGAACGTGCTTTACTATGAAGACCTCGTGAGCCAGGCCGACGACGACTTCGAGTGGGAGGTCACGGACGAGAACACGGCGGCGGGGCTGTGTTACACGAGCGGTACGACGGGTGACCCGAAGGGCGTTCTGTACAGCCATAGGTCCATCTACCTGCATACCATGGCCGAGAACCAGGCCAACGCGCTGGGGTTGTCGGAGCGCGATGTCGTCCTGCCGGTAGTGCCCCAGTTCCATTCCATGGCGTGGGGCCTGCCCTATTCCGCTGCTTTCGCGGGCGCCGAGCTCGTGTTGCCCGGGTCAGAGCGCGATACTGCCTCGATCCTCGACCTGATCGTCCGCGAGAGGGTCACAGTGCCGGTCGGCGTCCCCACCGTCTGGGATGGCCTGTTCCGCGAACTGAAAAGGAAGCACCGCAACCTATCGCAAGTGCGTTGCCTCGTCGCCTGTGGGGCGGCGATGCCGAGGGCTTTGATCGCTAGGTTCGAGCAGGAGTACGGGGTCGAGGTTATGCACGCTTGGGGCATGACCGAGACGTCGCCGCTGGGCACGGTGTCGAGGTTGAGCAGCCACCACGATGAGCTGTCGGAGCACGAAAAGCTGGATTTCAAGGCGACCCAGGGGCAGGCGGTCCCCGGTGTAGAGATACGTATCGTCAACGACGAGGGGGATCGGCTGCATTGGGATGGTTCTACCATGGGCGAAGTTCAGGTGTGCGGTCCGTGGATCACCAAGGGCTACTTCAAGGAGAAGCCAGGTAAGGAGCGGTTCACAAAGGACGGTTGGTTTCGCACTGGCGACGTGGCCACCGTTACCAAGGACGGCTACATGCAGATCACCGACCGCACCAAGGATCTGGTCAGGAGCGGCGGTGAGTGGATCTCCAGCGTCGCTCTCGAGAACGAGCTAATGACCCATCCTAAGGTCCAAGAAGCTGCGGTCATCGCCATACGTGACGAGCGTTGGGGCGAGCGCCCGCTGGCCGTGGTGGTCCTGGTGCCTGAGGCCGGGCGCGTGACGAGGGAGGAGTTCAGCATCCACCTTGTCGAGCATTTTCCGGAGTTCTGGCTGCCAGATGATTTCGTGCTCGTGGAAGAGATCCCCAAGACCAGCGTAGGCAAGTTCGACAAGAAACTCCTCCGGCAGCGGCACGTGGCCGGCGAGCTGGGGGCCTGAGAAAAGACCGACGTTGGAGGGAGTACCGCATGGTCAAATACTGGTGTGCACTTCTTGTCGCTGGTTCGTTGCTGCTGCTGGCGGAAGCGCTCCAGGCGCAAGTCCCGGAGTCCGAACGCGACACGGCCTGGTACACGGTGGCAGGCGAACGGCACGGTGTGAGCTTCTTCACCCGGCATCGCCATCCCGAGGTCGAATACGAAGCCGGAGAGAA
>JBDHHL010000517.1:0-3276 GCA_039589375.1 Gemmatimonadota bacterium
GAGTGGGCACAGATCTACCACGAGGCGTGGCGAATCAATCGCGACTACTTCTACGACCCGAACATGCACGGTGCCGATTGGGTGGCAATGAGAGACAAGTACGCTGCCTTCCTGCCGCACGTGCTCACGCGTTCGCAATTGAACACGCTGATGATGTGGCTACACAGCGAGATCGCCGTCGGCCATCACCGCGTTGGGGGCGGGGACTTCCCGGAGCGGGCCGACTTCGTTCCTGGTGGTCTGCTGGGCGCCGACTACGAGATCGAGAACGGGCGCTACCGCTTCGCCAAGGTCTACGGCGGGCTCAACTGGAATCCTGAGCTGCGCTCGCCGCTGACCGAGCCCGGCGTCGAGGTCCAGGTCGGAGAGTACCTGCTGGCCGTAGAGGGCGAAGATCTCAGATATCCCCAGAACCTGTATTCGCGGTTCGAGAACACCTCCGGCAGGATCGTGGAGATCACCGTCGGACCCAATCCCAACGGATCAGGCGCGCGCGAGGTAAAGGTCGTGCCAATCGGCAACGAGTCCGCGCTTCGCAATCGCGACTGGGTGGAAGGGAACTTAAGGAAGGTGGAAGAGGCCACGGACGGCCGCGTGGCGTATGTGTACGTCCCGAACACGGCCGGTGCCGGTCACGCCTACTTCAAGCGCTATTTCTTCCCGCAGTCGGACAAAGAGGCCATCATCATCGACGAGCGCCACAATGGCGGCGGCCAGCTTGCCGACTACTACATCAACATCTTGCGCCGCGAACACGTCGCGTACTGGGCCATGCGCTACGGCGCCGATCTCAGAACACCGCAGGGAGCGATCTTGGGGCCCAAGGTCATGCTGATAGACGAAACGGCCGGCTCCGGCGGTGACTTGTTGCCCTTTATGTTCCACAAGTTCAACGTCGGTACGTTGATCGGCCGGCGAACCTGGGGTGGCCTAGTCGGGATGTTGGGCTTCCCGACACTCATGGATGGAGGTGGCATCACCGCTCCCAACCTCGCCATTTGGACAGAGGACGGCTGGGTCGTCGAGAATGTGGGAGTGCCGCCCGACATCGAGGTCGAGATGTTTCCGGCCGATGTGATCGCTGGTCGTGACCCGCAGCTGGAGAAGGCGATCGAAGTCGTTATGGAGCAGCTCGAAGCGAATCCGCCGGCGAGTTACACACGGCCGCCGTATCCGGTGCGGGTTCGCCAGTAGCGCGTTTTTCGGTCGGGCACGGTAGGGGCATCTCGCTCCAGGTCGCGCGAGAGCAGCCAGAGATCGCCTACATGCAATGGCGCTCCAACTTGCGCTGCGAGTCTCCTACCGTGCCCTCTCTATCGCGGTTGATGAGAACCCTAGCGTGCCCTCCCTCTTCGCGGTAGGGCGCCGGCCGGGAATCACTCACGCGAGATCAGGCGAATCCTGTCGACGATCCGGAACTCTACGCCACCGTGGCAGCTCATCGTGGCTCCGTCTGCATTGACCGGAAACAGATCGCGCGAATCCGGTTCGAGCACCAGTGAGTCCGCCGCGGTGTAGGACTCCAATCCCCATCGCTCCGGGTCCTTCATGATCGAACCGTCACGCGCGCGCTGCGCCTGTACAAGCAACTCGCGGACGCCCAGGTCCCTGAGAGCGAAGAGGTAGAACTTGCCGGAGCCGAGGGGCTCCGAGGAGTAAGGAAGCTCGGGGCCCAAGTAGCCGTTCACCAGGATCAGGGCCTGGAAGGAATTCTCGGAGGCAAGCGCCCCGTCAACTCGGATACTCCAAGTCCGCTTCCCGCTCCAGACGCCTTTCAGCAGCTTCTCCAGAACGGCCAGCGTCATCCCCGTAGTGAAGGGACCGAGATCTCCGAAGATTTGCCCGAGAACGCCCTTGTAGTACTTCATGAGCCGGTTCTCGGTGTAGTGCGGAATCCGGCCGAAGATCTCCGCGCCTCCGTAGCCCACGAGGTGCCGGGGCGGGTCGCCATCGCCCGTGCTCCTGGCGAGAATGACGTCGCAGGGAACGGTCCGCTCTTCGCGGATCGAATCGACGAAGACACGCACCGCGCTTTCGATATCGTCGGGCATTCCGAGGACTTTGCCGATCAGGTCAGCCGAGCCTTTCCGCAGGAAGCCAAGGACGATCTCACCCAGGGACAGGCCCGAATCGCAGCAGCCCTCCAGGACGCTGTTGAAGGTCCCCGAGCCGCCCGCCGAGATGAGAGTTCGCCCTCCCTCCTCGAGCACGGCTCGTGCTTTCTCCCGCGCCTCGCGGTGGCTGTCCGCCACGTGGAGCCTGACGTTCTCCATGCCATGCTCACTGAACAGGGGAGCGATGCGCTTCACCTTGCCCCAGTCCTGAATGGAGCCCGAGACCGTGGTGGCGATCACATCGACGCGCCTAGTGTCCACTGCTGCCCGCCCTCGATCGTTCCACGAAGCTCATAGCGTCAGCGGTAACAGCGTCAAGACTACGCTCCCCGTCTAGACGACAGACCGGCACCTCGTGCTGCTGCTCGACGACTTGACAGACCATGAGATACGCCGAGCGGAGCTTATTCAGCTTCTCCTCCGTCTCGTGCACCTGCCTGCGTTCGCCCCGCGCCTCGATTCTGCGTATTGCCACCTTCGGGTCCACGTCCACAAAGACGATCGCGTCAGGGATCCTCAAGCGGTTCAGCTTCAGGCGTCTCAGATATCGGAGCTCGGGAAAGGGCCGGAGGTCGGGATCGTCCGTGCGGATAGACTCTCCGCTCGAGGATAGGGCCCGCACAGCCTTGGCGCAGACGTCTTCGTTGAAGTACTGCTCTCGATACAGGATCGCCCAGCCGGTCATGTTGAGCAGCGGGGAGCCGTCGATGACGATCATGTCGGGGTGGTACCATCGCATGGTCTCTTGCAGCATGCGGTCCCTCAGCAACAGCTCCGTCAGCTTCGGGATCTTGTAGCGTACGAGGGACCGTGCCTGCTTCGCCTGCGCGCCGATCCACTCCCTGACCTTCTCCGTCAGCAAGGGTTGCAGTTCCCTCAAACGCCGGCCCTCGAACAGTTCGAGCGAGTCGCTGATCAGGCCGACGCCTGTCGAGCCGGAAAGCTCGAGCGCGAGCCGCTTGGAGAGAGTGCTCTTGCCGGACCCGTCGATCCCCAGCACGGCGATCGTGAAGCAGCCCTCCTTCGAAGGTTGCCGTCTGTGCCGCTGAGCAGATTCCGTGCGCGCCAGGTTCTCGATCGACATCTGCAGCGAGCGTGCGACATCCCCGCTCTCTCCCTTGAGGAGTTGGGGCAGGCCCACGATCACGTGGTTCCAGAGCGG
>JBDHHL010000518.1:0-3914 GCA_039589375.1 Gemmatimonadota bacterium
CAGCTTCAGCGGCTTGTTGGGCGGCAGATCGCAGCACAGGGCCGCTCGCAATTCCAGCGTTAGCGCTTGAAGGCTGGCACAGTGCCAATGAGCCTTGGGCCTACATGCCATGAACTGGCGAGGATATCAGGACTTCGACCGAGGACCCGAACCTCAGCACGACGACTTCCTCCGACTCCCAACCGAATCGCTGAGCTACGACGTGCGTCGCGTCCCCGACGTCGATGGTGGCGAACGGGTTGAGGCTCTCGGTCCCCTTCCGATCGCAGTCGGTCAGAGTCACCGAACTCGCGAGGGGTCTTCCGCGCCCATCGATGCTCTTGATCCAACCACGACCGAACGAAACCCACTCACAGGCAGCGTCGGGCGCACTGGCCGGCTTCGGGTACTTGCGAGTGGCCTCGTAATAGAAGAAGCCGTCGCCCGAGCTGCTTCTGGCAAGAGTGAGTACATCGACCGATAGGGGCCGAGCCTCACGCGCTTTGCGTTCGAGAGGAAATCCTTCATAGCCCCGCCAGGTTGGGCTCAGAGAGGACATAATCCGATGGATTTCTCCTACTTCGAGGCGATTGAATTCGGACTCGACTAGGCGGGCCACTGCTGGAGCAGATTGGGCGGCTGGGCTGAACCTCCGAATCGGAAGCCGCCGGTCAATGGCGTACCCGATCTTCGGAAAGGGACAGCAGTAGGAACACTCGACCCGCATTGCTGGGGTGTCGGTCACGAGCCCCCACACTCGGTCGCCACACTGCTTCAGAGCTCCTGTCGTTCTTGTCGGTGCACGGATGTTCAACAGCTGGGATCGGCCATCGAACGATTCGAGGTGCCACCTGCGCTTGAGAGGGCGGTCTGCGGGCAACCATGAACGCGGAATGCTGGCTAGATCCTGGATCGGTGGATCGCCTTCGCCGACAACCGAGGGCCACGGGTTCACCCACTCTCTCCCGTCGTAGGATGCGACCGGAAGTAGGATCCCATCGGCGTACACGATGCCTATTGAAAAGGTTTCTGCCTTACTCGGCAGACAGGAAAGAAGAGCGAACGAGATTGCCATCGGGAACAAGTTCGCGTGAGAAATCATGGTCTTCCGCCCAACGTCTGCCCGCTAAGCTGCGGCCGGCATGGAGCTTACCATGAGCGACCCGCCCCGGGGAACCCTGACCGGCATGGCGGATCGAATGCGCCAACGCTTTCGGCCGTCAGCTTCAGCGGCTTGTTGGGCGGCGAGTAGCTACTCAGCTGTAAGCGACCGAGTTGCTGCATCGTTGACGCGGCTGCGGTCCGAGGGCATGTTGGATCCAGGAGGATCCCAGCAGGGTTCCAGGCCGGGAGTATTCTAACCGACCGGTTACGGTGCGGCAGGCAGTAGTTCTAGCAAGTTGTGGTCGGTGATCGAGGTAACGAGTCTGTCGAGCAGGCCTTCCCGGAGGTTGACCGCCCATTGGTTCGTCTTCTCAAGCGTCCCTCCGCTGACGGTCATGGTGGCGAGGGCGAGGACGAGCGCCCCGCGGTAGTCGTCGAGAAGCTCCGCAAACGGATAGTCGCGCACACCGCGTTCGACCAGGACGTCGTGATACGCCTGGATCAGTCGCGGCTCGCTCGCCCGCCGGCGCTCAGCGGCCATGCAGCCACTCACGAAGGAGGCGAGGTCGAACGACCCGTTGCCGCGGTTGGCCAGCTGCCAGTCCAACACCGCCAGCTCGTATGGCGCCCGAGCGGCTCCAAAGAACATGTTGTCCAGCCTATAGTCCGCGTGGATGATCGTCTCGGGCCGTGTCTCGACCTCAGGGAGGGCGGCCAGAACGCGCTGGCCAAGCGTGGCCATCTCACCGGCGATCTCCGCCGTCAGCCGCTCGCCGAATTCCTCCATGAACGCCTGGCTCGCCTGCGGATACAGGCCCTGCATCGACGCGCGGACGAGATCGCTTCCGCGCGGCAGCCAGGTGATCTCCGAGAGCTTGGGGCTCTCCCACCAGGTGGCGTGGAATTTCGCCAGCTCTCTCACGGCCAGTAACGCTTCTTCCTCAGAGCACCCGGCGACCTGATCGCCTACGCGTCCCGATGCGGCGAGGTCCTCGAGGAGCAGGAAATACCGGTCGCTATCGATGTCCATGCCGCTGTAGTAGCAGTGCGGCGTGGAGAGGCCGACGCGGTCGCCGATCTCAGCGTAGAAGCGAACCTCGCGCTCGTACACGCCGTACAGCTTGCCGACGGCCAGGGCGCCCTCGGCCTGCGAAGGGAACTTGGCGATGATGGTGCGGGGCGCGCCCTCGGCATGGCCGCTGTACTGCAGATGCAACCGGGCGAGCAGGCCGACAAAGCCAACCCCCTCGCCGATGGTCTCCGTGTCGAACGAGCTGACGGCGGCGTCGGCGGCGATGGCGCTGTCCGCCTGCAGCGCCTCCGTGAGCCAACCCGGCGTCAATTGCGCTGGACTCTGCGGAATCTCCTGGTCCACCATCAGTTGCCTTCCTCAGCGGCACGGTTCCATCGCGGGAGTATTCTAATGGAATAGGGATGTGTCTGCTGCCGACGGGGCTAGGAGCCTGACCCAAGATTGGGCCTGGCATCGAGAACTGCTCGCACGATGGAATCGGGGGTCTGCGATGCTAGACGGCTCCGGCCTCGTCCGGGTGGGAGATTTGGAGGAAGTCACTCATGAGTGTGGTAGACCGCCCTCTCGAGTGTGGCCGATATCGCCCCGAAGAAGCGTCCTACGCCGCCGCTTGTAGTCCAGCGCAAGCACAAGGCGCGCCGGTTTCGTGTCTACCTGAAAGAAAAGTACCGGGTTCAGACTGGGTATCTACTCAGCTGAGCTCCTTTGGCTCATAGCCTGGCACCCACTCCTCGAACCTCTGCAAAGAATCCCGAATTTCCCACCACGGCGCCTTCGAGCCGGCGAAGACGTGCAGGCTCGGACGGACCATGGGATTATCGTCGAGGAGCCCGGCAGCGAGGCTAACGTCGGAGAGATGAGGAACGAGCACAGGGGCCGGCGAACCGCAAGAGCGACAGAATGATCGCGAGTGGCCGGAGGTCCACTCAGGACCCTGCTGGATCAGTTCTTGGCCTCTGAGGAACCGGAATTTCTCCGGGGCAACATGCGCCCACGTCCCGAATGCCGCGCCGGTCGCCTTGTGACACACCGAGCAGTGGCAATGCGTGAGTAGCGCAACATCTTCGGCTTCAAATTGAACTCCTCCGCAGAGGCAGCTTCCTCGGACCACCCGCCGCCCAACGGCTGGCCGCTAAGCTGCGGCCGGCATGAACACTACCACGGGCGCCCCACCCCGGGGAGCTCTGACCGACACCTCGGATCGCTTGGACTGCGCTGTTCGGCCGTCAGCTTCAGCGGCTTGTTGGGCAGCAACCGGTACCGTCCGGGTACATCCTTTACAGAAGTCCGGGAGCATCCTTTACACCGGCGATGCCTTGGATGGAGACGAACAAGAGGAAGCAGCGACGGGCGTTCGTTCGCGACTACGAGAGTGGCCAATGGTCGATGACGGAGCTCTGCCAACCATACGGTGTCAGTCGGCCTACCGGCTACCTGTGGCTCGACCGCTACCAGGAGAACGGCGAAGCCGACCTGGTGGAGCGCTCCCGAGCCCCCACGGTGTGCCCGCATCGCACGCCGAGGGCATCCTGGCCCTCCGCGAGCGCTACGGCTGGGGAGCAAAGAAGCTGCTCCAGATTCTTGAGAGACGAGATGCCGAGGTCGCGTGGCCGGCCCGGAGCACCGTGAACGCGATCCTCGAGCGCCACGGCAAGCTTCGAAAGCAGCGGCGTCGGCGGAAGTGGGCGCACCCGGGAGCGGTACCCCTGGAGACCGAGCGTCCGAACCAAGTATGGCCAGCGGACTTCAAGGGGCAGTTCAAGACCCGGGACGCGAAGTACTGCTACCCGCTGACGGT
>JBDHHL010000519.1:0-3223 GCA_039589375.1 Gemmatimonadota bacterium
CGGTCTCCATGCCCTTGTCCGATAGAGATGCGGTTGGCCACCCGTCATCCGTCTGAACGGGAACGGTATACGCAGGTTCTTGCGCGTGTACCGGGTTGACTGCGTCATGGCTACAGAACCAGCCGAACGCGGAGAATAGGAGCACAACCGTATAGCGGGTTCTGGCTCTCTCGCCCTGTCTCACGCGTCTCTCCAAGTCCTTGGGTGCGACAGCCCGGCTAGCGTCCAAGGTATCTCATCACCGCCGGCAGCCACACCTCACGCAGGAACCAGCTGGTAGGGGACGGCCGCAGCCCGCTGTGCATCTGGCCCACATTGGTGAGCAGCACGATGACCATATCGGTGTCCTCCAGCCAGTACATCCCGGCGGTGAATCCGAGCGTGCCCCCACCGTGCCCCAGTATCGTGTAGTCCCGGAAGTAGCGCTCGGTCCTGGAGATGCCTTGCAAGTACTGGCTGCGGCCACCGCGCGGCTCCTCGGGAGGGTAGTACGTCAGTGCTTCCCGGTGCATCTCGGGTCCCAGTAGCTTGCCGTCCCGCAGCGCCTGAGCCCAGCGCACGAGGTCGCTCGCCGAGGTGACGATGCCGCCGGCGGTCCACTCGGGTGAGAGGTTGCCGGCGGTTGATTCGACGAGGTAGGGACGGATCTCAGGGAAGCCGCGATGGACGCCGGCCACTTCTTGAAAGTAAGGCGTCGCATAGTGGTAGTGGTGCGCGTAGCCGCCCGGAACCTCCTCGAACGATTCGAGGAACGTGTTCTCGAGTCCGAGCGGCTGTAGCAGGCGTGAACGTATCTCCGCCGCGGCGTCGTTGCCCGTGACCGCCTCGATGATGAGACCGAGGAGGGTGTAGTTCGTGTTCGAGTACGAGTACCGCTCGCCCGGCTCGTTCGTGGCGGGCAGGAGGTCGCCGGTGCAGTACTCCAACGTCTCGGTCTTCCCCCACACATATCCCAACTTCATCTGGTCACCGCGTCCCACTCGGATCCAATTCTCCTGAAACTCCCAGGTTGGAATGCCGCTCTGGTGGTTGAGTAGCTGACGGAGCGTCGCGGTGCCGGTGTTGGGAACCGCCCGGACGATCTCCAAGTCGAGATAGTCCTGCGGCGTCTTTTCCAGGTCTAGCTTGCCTTCCTCGACGAGCTGAAGGATGACCGTGGCGACGAATGTCTTGGTGATGCTGCCGACACCGAATCGGTCGTTGATCTGCAAAGGCACTCGTCGAAGAACGTCGTTGTAGCCGGCCGTGCCCGCCCACACCAGGGAGTCGCCGAGCCCGATCGCGACGGAGATGCCCGGTATGCCCATGGCAATCCCCACATCGAGCGCTTGCTCAAGACCTCGCGGGTCGCCCTGACCTGCACGTTGAGCTGCGACCTCCGTGACGATGCCGGCCTGTAGCACAGCGAGCGTCAAGGAGCATGCGACGGCTCTGAACTTACGTGGGGTCATCATCGGCTCCTCCAGCGATGAAGGCTTCCTTGATGGGATCTCTTGTCCATACGAGATGGCAGATAGAGCGGGTTCACGTTGCTCCCGGCCCGACGGCCTGGCATCTTGAGGTCAGCCTAAGTGCTGGCCTCTACCTGGTCGACACGTGGGATGATACTGCAACCAGGGTGACACGGGACATGGAGCTCTTCCTGGTACAGCATGGCGAAGCGAAGACGGAGACCGAAGATCCAGAACGCCCGCTGAACGATCGTGGCGCGGAGACGGTCAGGCGGATGGCGGCCTGGGCGTTGCAGGCGGGCTTGAGGGTCGCTCAGATTCGTCACAGCGGGAAGCGACGCGCCGAGCAGACGGCCGAGACCCTTGCGGAGCATCTACAACCCGCGCGCGGTGTGATCGCGGTCGCTGGACTCAAGCCCAACGACGACGTCCATTCCATGGCAGCAACGCTTGAGGCTGAGACCGAGGCCGTGATGTTGGTCGGCCACCTGCCGTTCCTCGGTCGCCTGGTCGGCTTCCTCGTGGCCGGCGATCCTGATGCAACCGTCGTTCGGTTCAGAAACGCCGGTATCGTGTGCCTTCGTCGTGAGAAGGAGCGGTGGTCTGTCAATTGGACGGTACCGCCGGAGTTGGTGCAGTGATTCACTTTTCCGCTGGACGGCTAGGCGAGATCGCCTTGTAGACCATGGCAAGCGATCGCATCTATAGGATCACTTCGATCGGGCGGCCACTCGACCCGGCGTACCGTACCAACCGGGCGGTTTTGCTGCTACTGCCGCTCGCCGGTGCCGTCGCGTCCGCGGTGGCAGCGATGCGGGGCGCGGGCTTCCTCGAGATCTTCATTGCGGGCTTGGTCGGCGTCGCGGTCGCGCTCGGCTCCTGGGCACTGGCGCGCGAGCTTGCGCCCGACGACGATCCGGCGGCCTTCCTCAGCATGGCGTACGCGTATGCGGCGTTTCTCGCCCTCGGGCCGCCCAGTCTTCTGCTCCTCTTCACGGGCTTGCTTCTCGTGCGCATCGTCAACCGCTCGACCGGCTTGCCGGCCCGCATCGGGGACTCGGTCATCGTTTGCGCGCTGACTCTCTGGACGGTGCACGCGACCCAAAGTCCGCTGCTGGGCCTCGTCGGCGCGCTTGCGTTCGGCTTCGATGCCGTGCTGCCGGACCGGCTCCGCCGCCAATGGTTCTTCGCGGGGCTCTGCCTCGGGGCAGGACTCTGGAGGTTCGTGCTCGGGAGCGGGTTGGATGATCTGACGCTGCTGGGTCTGGGAACCAGCTACTGGCTGGCCGCCGTCATCGGCGTCGTCTACCTAGTCGCGTATCTCCGCACCCGGAGCGTGGCCTCGGTCGGCGACGTGACCGGCACGAAGTTGTCAGTTGCCCGCGTGCGCGCCGGCATGGCTATCGGTCTGCTCGTGCCGGTGCAGGCGTTTGTGGCCGGCCCTGCGGTACTCTCTTCCGCGCTTTGGGCGACGCTGGCGGGCGTGGGCGTGGGCAGCGTCATCCGGCTGGTCAGACGCGAACGATCGCGATAGCGGCCAGGACGACGGAACCTCCAAGGCTGTGAGATTCCCGGAACCCACACGCGAACCGGTTTGGCTCTTGACTCCTACTTGACCGCTCTCTCCTTACTTGAGACAGCCTCAGCTAGTTGAAGGGCGGACTGGAGCACTTATGTTTGTTCTCTCGAAGTGGTACTGCGACTGCGTGAGCGATGAGGGTGTCGCCTTCATCGGGTACTGGGCCCGGATGCAGTGGGGACTACTCAAGGTC
>JBDHHL010000520.1:0-3567 GCA_039589375.1 Gemmatimonadota bacterium
CTCGAGCGCCCAGTACTGCGTCACAGAGATGTCGTGACAGCAGATCCTGTCTCGGTCACGGAACTGATAGACCCGCTTGAGGTCGAAGAGGACGCGGTGGAGGGCGGACGTGTCGGCCTCGAGCTGCGGATCGACGCGCTCGAATTCGTCGCGCCCGTTAGACTCGGAATTGGCGATCGGCAATGTTCGCGGCATGTAGCCTCCGGGAATGTAGCCTGCATTTAGTTGTTAGTGACAACTATATCTACTGCGGCGAACCTTGTCAACCCGGGCTAGCCCAGCGCTTGACCCACCGCCCCAGGCACCGTCAGATTGCCCCCGCCTCCTCGATTGAGGATCGGCCGATGGGCCCGACGGTCGTGCGGAGCCGCGCCGTTCAGCGGCTCCTGGCCCAGGTGGAGCTGGGCGGTCAGCTCAGCTGGGGCACGGACGACGCCGGTCTCGCCCTCGGCGGACGGCTGACCTGGATATGGCCGTGGGAGCCCGGCACCTCGACCATAGGGTCTTTCGACTACTTCTTCCCCGACGCCGACTTCGACCTGTGGGAGATCAACCTCAACGTGGCCCATACCATCCCCCTAGATCTCGGAGACTTCGATCTCTATGCGGGTGCCGGATTCAACTGGGCACACTTCAGCTGGCAAGACCGCAGCACGAACGAGTTGGGGATGAATCTGCTGGCGGGAATCAAGTATCTCACGCCATCGGTAACGCCCTACGGTGAAGTGAGAGCGGCACTAGGCGGAGGGAAGATGTGGGTGTTCACCGGCGGCGTGATGTTCAACATCGGAGCCGGCTAATCGCGGTAACCGATCGTTCCCACGAGTACAGAGATGGGAGAAGGGCGCCGTGCGAGCGGCGCCCTTCGATGTTTCCGGCCAGCGGAGGCGGGGGGCTGCTCGCTCCGGTCGACCCGGTAGGGCTCGGAGCCGGGGGAACCGCTCGCTCCGGTCGACCCGACATTCGAGTTCGCGCCCGGCCACGGGTGCATGGCGCGGTCTACCTAGCGTCTTGGTTTGTAGATCGGAGTCGGGTCGCTAACACCAACTTCGCTCGTCGGTCCCCCCGGCTCCTCCCGGTCTTGTTCCAACCGGTGCACCGACAGAGAACAGACTAGCGCTCCGGCAAGGCGAGCGGCTCCTTCCGCTCCAGGAACGCGATGCCAGCCGACTCGACGCTGCCACGAAACTCTGCAACGTCATCCGCGAACACCTGATTGATCTCATCCAGAGCCGCCTGGAGCCGCTGCTCGGCATACCGCAAGTAAATCTGCTCGCCCTCCGTTGGCGGATCCCACGACGAGCTCATCGAATAATAGGCGTTGCTGACCCGGGAGTAGATGCTGCTGTCTCGGGCGATGCCCTTGGCTGTGCCGGGCGGCATCCAAAGCCTTTCCTCGAGTTCGGTCAGCTTTTTCTTCAGCTCGGCGGCGTCTTTTCTGATGTCCTGTTCTGGTTCGCCCGCCTCCGCTTCCGGTTCTTCCGTGCCGCCTTCGTCTTCCTTCAGCATGCTCAGAACCTTGTCGATCTCGTCGCGGGTATCGCGCAGCCGCTTGACGGCCTCGGCCAGCGTTTCCTGCACCTGGCCCGCGTGCATCAAGGCGTCGTACTTCTCGCGCCGCTGGGCTACGGTGAGGTCGTAGCGCGGGTCGGGTAGCACGTTCACGCTGCCACTCGCCTCGTGCTCCTTGTACTTCAGCGTTACGGTGTACGTACCGGGCAGCACGTCCGGCCCGAACCCGCCACCGAAGAAGAATGACTCCTCTCCTCCAGGACCCGCCCTGGGGCGCTCGAATCCATCGCGACGCAGGTTCCAAGCGATCCTGTTGACGCCCAGCTCGACCGGCCGTTCAAAGCCGGCGATCGAATCGCCACCAGCGTCCGTGACAACGACCTTCACCTGCGGTCCGCGATCCGGCCGGCCGCCGCGCCCTGGTCCAGCTCCTGCCTCTTGCTCGCCGGCGCTTTCCTCTTCGCCGCCGGTCGCCTCACGCTTCGCTGCTTTGCGCTCGCGCTCGATGTCCTCGTTCGGATGCGGCAGATCCTCATCGTTCAACGAAAACGTGATCAGCGCACCGTAGTCACGATTTTCGCCGCGAAACTCGCCGTTTCCTGGGAACCGCGATGCGCCCGTCTGCTTCACCGTGTACTGAACCGCATCAGGTATGTCGAAGAGGTGGATCGGCTGGGCCAAGATCTCCGTCGAAACGCTCCGCAGCGGCCGGATGTCATCGAGTACGAACGCCGCTAGACCATGCGTTCCGATCACCAGATCGTGTTCGCGCGGATGTACGATCAGCGCTATCGTCGATGCGGTGGGCAGGCCGTGCTTCCATTTCATCCAGTTCGCGCCGCCGTTCGAGCTCACGAACAGGCCGAACTCGGTGCCCAGGAACAGTAGATCTTGATCGACGGGGTCCTGTTCGATTACCAGCGCGTAGCCCCACAGGTCCTCGGTCACGAGGCTCTGCCAGCGATTGCCGAACTCCGTGACCCTGAACACGTAGGGCGTGAAGTTGCCACGACGATGGTCGTCGAAGACGACGAATGCGGTACCGGCGTCGTACTTCGACGGCTCGATGTGCGGTACCCAAGTGTTCTCGGGCACTCCCCTGACCCGACCTTCGACGCTTTCCCACGTCTGGCCGCCATCGCGGGTCACATGCACGCGACCATCGTCGGTGCCGACCCAGATCACGCCCTGCTGCACCGGGCTGGGTGCGATGGTGATGATGGTCGTGAAGTTCTCGGCATTCGTGACATCGAGCGTCAGCCCGCCGCTCTCGGCCTGCTTCTGCCACTCGGGGTTGTTGGTCGTAAGATCGGGGCTGATGATCGTCCAGCTGTCGCCGCGATCGATCGACTTGTGGACGAACTGGCTGCCGTAGTAGACGGTGTTGTCGTCGAATGGATCGATGGCGATGCCGGCGTTCCAGTTGAATCGCAACTCGACGTCTTCCGGATGAACCGGACGAATGCTCTTCCGCTCGCCCGTCCGCAGGTCCCAACGCGACACGTTGCCGCCCTGGCTCATCGCGTACCCGGCCATCGCGTCGCCCGGTATCGCCAGCGTCGCGAAGCCGTCGCCGAAACCGACTTCTTCCCAATGCAGGTTGCGGATACCGCCGTTCTCCCACACCGAACTGGGTCCGCGCCACGAGCCGTTGTCCTGCATACCGCCGTAGATGTTGTACGGCGTCTCCATGTCCACGTTGATGTGGTAGTACTGCGCCAGCGGCAGGTTGGCCGCGAAGCGCCAGGTCTGCCCGTGATCGTTGCTCACGTAGACTCCGCCGTCGTTCCCTTCGTAGATGTGCGAGGGGTCGTTCGGGTTGATCCACATGGCGTGGTGATCCGGGTGCGCGGAGCCCCACGTGACCAGCTGTTCGAAGCTGCTGCCGCCGTCGGTGGACAAAGTCACGAGCGAGTGCAGGCTGTAGACCCGATTCGCGTCCTTCGGGTCCACGCGCAGGTCGAAATAGTAGAAGGGGCGGTTCCCGATGTTGTCGTCGGTGCTGGCAAGGCGCCACGTGTGTCCGCCGTCCATCGATTTGTACAACGCGTTCTG
>JBDHHL010000521.1:0-3204 GCA_039589375.1 Gemmatimonadota bacterium
ACATCGCGATGGGCGACCGCGATGTCCTCCGCAATGACATCTTCCAAAGGAGTACGGCGCTCATCAACTCGCGGCCGATGCGCACGCACGCGTGGTCCGGCGTGGGAAGCCTGATCAAGAACTACATCATGTTCGACAACCCGGAGGACTACCATCCCGACGCCTGCGCCAGTCTGGCGAAGGTCTGGGACCTTCCTCTTACCCGAGGCAAGACGCGCCTGAACGTTCTGGTGATGCTGACGCCGCAGTTCCACAACATTGGGCCGCACCATTTCGACGAAGAGTACACCTGGCCGTACGGCGGCTTGATCGTCGCTACCGATCCGGTGGCCGCCGATGCCGTCGGACTCCGCATCGTCCAGCAGAAACGCCGCCTGGCCTTCGGCGAGGATCGTCCATTGCAGCCGACAGCGCATCACATTGCGCTGGCCGATACAGAGTACGGCCTCGGGAACGCAGGCATGGACAAGATCGAGCTGGTCAGGCTGGGCTGGCAGGAGGACAGTCTGATCTAGCGTAGGGGCTAGCTCAGCCCGGGGGGGGATCCTCCGAGCGAACTAGCCCGCTCCTCTCGATATGTCGCGGTCCTGCTGCCGTTCAGCAGGATCTGTCGGACATCATGGCTACTGCCGCGAGCTCAAGGATTCCACTAGCTCCTGCTTGATGCGCTTCTTCGACAATTCTAGAACGTGCAAGATATCCGCATACCTCGTAGATGGCGCATTGTTGTAATCCATAAGCGTGTGCGCGAATCCATGATCAGGAACGATCTCATCTATAACGAATCTCGCAGTTTGTATTGCCGTGTTGTGGTGATTGTATTCACCCGCCTTCTCTATTGAGGAATGCTTCAGTGCACAAAACAGACTCCATTGATCGCTCTCTATGTCATCCGCACATTCTCTATCATCCACCTTGCGCCAGTCACTTGAATCCGCAAGAAGCAACTCGGCCATCTCTATGATCTCCAGATCCACCTCCGCTGCCGGAGGGGAATACCACCAGTAAATTGCAAAACTCAGCGTCCCGTCTTGAACGGACATGTACTCCCACAAGAAGTAACCTAATGAGGATTTCATATATATATCCTCGGTCTCCCTGTGTTTGACGATTTCATATGCTATCCTGGTGGTCTTGCCGTTCGGATAGGTCAGAGTACCACTTACGTTCCGATTACGAACCAGAGAGAAAATGGCTTCTATGCTCAAACCGTTTCCCAAGAGTTCGCCTGGAACATCCATGGATATCTTGAAACCCTTAAGAAACTCACTTTCACCCTGCAGCTTGTCATCAAGCTGATGCAGTGTAAATGGAAGATAATCATCTGGAAGCTCATCTTGAGATATGCCTGCCGTCAGCAATGGGTAAGTGCCTAGCAGGGCGGCACAGAGAATAAGTTGTGAGACGTTCTTCACTCTACTGCTCCTCTCAGATCACATAACGACTCCGCGCATGAGCCGCCAGCATGCTCCCTAACAGCTACTCGATGCATCGGCGGTTGGGCCTCGCAAGGATATGTCCCACCTCTTCCCACGGCGAGGTCGGTGTCGTGGATGAGTTCGGCCGGCCGTTGGCAGCGCCGCGCTCCAGATTACTAGACCACACGAAGAGTGCGGCAGATACGTACGACTGGAACCGTCAAGTGGGCCCATGAACTATGATATGTCGCCGTCCTGCTGCCGTTCCAGAAGGATCTGGTTGGTCTCCGAGCGGGACTCACCTACCGACGTGATGTAAATTGCCTTTCGGTCCCAAACGGGGCAGGCGTACTCACAGGCTCCACAGCCGGTGCACAGCGCCGGGTCGACGTGCGGCCGCATGACCTCGACTTCGTTGCCCTGCCCATCGACGGCGATCTCTTCCTTCAAGTAGATCGCCTTCGGCGATGTCGGGCACCACTCCTCGCAGACGATGCACGGTGTGGCCATCGCCCAGGGCAGGCAGCGGCCGCGATCCATGAAGGCCGTGCCGATCCGGTTCGGCGGCGTGTCTTCGTCGCCGACCTTTTGGGCGAACGTCAACTCATTGATCGCGCCGGTGGGACAGACCTGACCGCAGAGCGTGCAGGTCGGCTCGCAGTAGCCGATCTTCGCGATCAGGTACGGCGTCCAGAGGCCCTCCAACCCGGATTCCAGCAGCGTGGGGTGCAGCGCGTTATTCGGGCACACCCGCATGCACTGGCCGCAGCGGATGCAGCGACCGAGGAAATCGTCTTCGGGCAGCGAGCCCGGCGGCCGAACCATGAGCGGCGAACGATTGGCCTCGTGAGCATCGCCGGAACGGAAGAGAAGTACAGCGCCCAGTCCGCCCGCTAAAGACGCCAGCACCTTGCGCCGCGTGACGTCGACCTTCGGGGTACCAGCGGGATTCTCCTTCGTGTCCTTCTGGTCCGGGAAGAACCTGAACCTGAGCGCGCCCTCGGGACAGGCGGCCTGGCAATTGAGGCAGACGTGACACTCGGTTTGCCGCCAGCGCTTGCCCACGTTCGGGTTATCCGCACCCTGACACGCCAGCAGGCATTGGTTGCAGGCGTTGCACGCGACCTCGTCCTTTTGCAGCCCGAAGATCGCGAACCGCGAGAAGATCCCCAGCATGGCACCCAACGGACAGATGCCCCGGCACCAGAAGCGCGTGTAGACGCGGTTCAGAACCAGGATCGTCACGAAGACGACGCCTAGGAGCAAAACCCCGTGGAAGTGCGCCTGGCGGAACGGTAACACCGTCGCCGCCAGTGCGGTGTAGAGGAGATCGCCCGCAGCACCCAGCGGACCGATGCCCGTTCCGTTCGCCCACGCCGCAAACGCCAGCGCGCCCGTGTGCAGCGTCGGCAACACCGCGGTCCCGATCGAGCGGGCGAGCAGCGGCAGCGGGTC
Source organism: Gemmatimonadota bacterium (assembly GCA_039589375.1). GTDB lineage: Bacteria > Gemmatimonadota > Gemmatimonadetes > Palauibacterales > KS3-K002 > JASFMO01. The sequence continues at coordinate 2,874 of JBDHHL010000521.1, forward strand.
CAGCAATCCCGCCTGTAGGCTTCCCAACAGCGCCGCGCCCAGGCAGAAGAAGAAGACGTAGTACTTGATCCGCTGGTAAGGCTTGTAGCGGTTCGATTCCAGCAGCCGCTTACCCTTCCGCGAGCGGCGCTCCGAGCGAAACGCGGACAGCCAATGATTCAGACTACCCAGCGGGCAGACCCAGCCGCAGAAGAAGCGTCCCAGGAAGACCGTAGGTATCAGGATGACCAGCGACCACAGCAGTCCTTTATAGAGTGTGCCGCTGGCCAGCAACGTCATCAGCGCCGCCAACGGATCCAGCTCGAGCGCGATCGAGACGGGATACGGCAGC
>JBDHHL010000522.1:0-3197 GCA_039589375.1 Gemmatimonadota bacterium
GTTGACCGTTGCCTGGCGAAACAACCGGAGGACCGGCCTCGTGCAGACGAGGTCGCCCGTTGCATGCTACCATCGCTGGAAACCGAGGTCGAGTGGCCACCGCCAGGGCTGCGTTCGCTTCAGGGCCGGGCGCACGGCCTAATCCGCGTCGTGATTACTACCGCCGCTGCCGGCGTCGTTTTCTCACTGGCTCTGGCGTTCCCGCCCGAGAGCGTTCAGATCGAGGGTAACTGGTGGCAGCGCTTCGAGGCGCTGAGCGCCTTCACGGACTCGGCGCTGGGCGTCCGTCGGGAGAGCCCGGAGGGAGTCGGCAGTCCCTGGCTATGGCATGTAGCTCTGCTGGCGGGCCTCGCCGCGTTCGCCACCGGCCTCGCGGCCGTGGTGGTGTCCGCTTTCCGAGTTGTGACCCGTATCGCCTTTGGCCGCACGCGGGGCTGGCGCTGGGATACTCTGATCGACGTCGCCGCCGATGCAGACGGGCGCAACGGGCTGCTAATCTCGGGCTCGCGGGAGTTCGCTGCGCTACAGCGGGTCTGTAGGCTGGAGGTCCTGCGGGCGCGTCGATTCGCTGCCGCCGCACCCTTAGCCGGTGGCCTCTGGGTGATCGGAACCCTGGGTTTGTGGGCGCTCTTCCTGGTGCTGGGCATTGCTGTATTGGATGGCACCGGTCCTGTCATGAGTCCCGCCGTCCTGTTGCTCGTCGTTCTTCCAGGGCTCTTCGCTGTTGGCGTAGGTGCGGCCGAAGTCCTTCGTGAGTCTCGACTTCTGCGCCCGCTTCCGCGCCGCCGCGCGCATACAGGCACCCTGGCGTCCGCGGCGACAGGCTCGAGCGTTGAGGAAGTTACCGCCTGGTATGCATCGCTCCCACAACCCGGCGAAGCCCTAGCGACGGCCGGCAGATGGCTCAAGCTGGCCGGCGCCGTCGTGTGCTCCGTCTCGGCGCTTGCAGGGTTGCTGGCGGTTCTCGCGTTGAGCGAAGTGGCCGCGGCGGTCTGGGTTGCCGGGCGCGTCGTGCAGCGGCTAGGACCTCAGACCGCGGAGCTTGCGAGGACGATCGATCGAATTGCGTCGGAAGATCCCCTCGGCACGGCTCGAGGTCTCATGCAACCGTACATGCCCCCAGGCGAGGCGGTGGAAGACAGCACGTGGGTCCCCTGGGCTCACCAGCTGCTGAGTGCGGGTCCGGAACGTCACGGCGTGGCATCCTATGCCTCATCGCCGGCGTATCCACTCGTCAACCTAGCCGGTTCGCGCATTGCCGACGCCTTTTCGGAAGCGCGCGGCGCGCTCTCCCCCGATACGTTACGACTTCTGGAAGCACTTGCCGATCACCCTCGGACAGTGTTGTTCAGGCGCTTGGCAGGCACCTCGGAGATCGATCTGTTCGCGGCAGCTCTCGAACGACCGCTCGCCGATTATGAATCGCTCGCCCAACTACCTTCGCTCGCATATCCGCGTATCGGGGAGGGCGGCCGCGCCAATGCCTGGGCGTCGGTCTTGGATGTCGCGCACGGAGAGGACGACAGCGCCGCCAGGCGCCTCGGCGAGAACGCCGCGTTTGCGGAACACCTGCTTCGCGTGCCGAGCGGGTTCGCAAATCGCTACGCAATGATCATGCTCCAGGAACTCGCGCTCGTGCCGCTGGCTGAGTTGGAGGAACTGCGGGGAGCCCGCGAGGCAGCGGAGCGTCTGCGCGCGGTTGCTGCTCGGTCTCGCGAGGAACTGCTGGCCGACGCTTGGTCGAGCCACATGACAGGGCTGATCACCGACCCCAGCGGCAGCCCACACTTCTGGCAGGCGCTGCGCGACACACGCGTGCCGGTAGGTCACCGCGTGGCGAGCCTAGAGGGAGTGTGGCAGGGATATTGTGCGAACCCACGCGAGATCGTGAGCGGACTGAGCGCAGCTCGCCGCTTAAGCTTTGCAGCGGTTGTCGGGCTCTTGAGCGAAGTGCCCCACGTCGTCGAGCTTGCGGAAATTGCGAAGCGGGCGTGGGAGCGCAGACTGGGCTCCGGTTCAAGCGACGGGATACGACTGGGTGAAGCAGCGGACGATGCCGACGGTGGGTTACTCAGACGCCTCAGGATCTGTGGCCGAGACTCGCAAATCTCTAGATTCCTCCCTATAGAATATTGAGTCGGCCGTCTACACTTGGCTCAGCCGAGCCGATTCTTGAGATTGCACGTAGGGGCACGGCGCCGCGCAATCACAGAGCGTGTGAAACATCGTTTGCATCAGGAGGGTCATTATGAAGGTAGCCGTCGGTCGCCTGGTCGTATTCGTCGCCGCTGTACTGGCAGTGGTCCGCCCTGCCGCAGCGCAGAACGAGCTCGAGCAGCTGAAAGCCATTGCGGTCATCGAGCAGAAGGTCATGATGCCGATGCGCGATGGCGTGAGGCTCGCCACGGATATCTATCGACCCAAGACCGATGAGCCCGTGCCGACGATCTTCGTGCGAACGCCCTACAACTTCAATTCATGGCGAGATGGCGAACTCCAGACACGCCGGTTCCGTGCTGCCTTGGAGGCGGTGAGGCGAGGGTATGCCTACATCATCCAGAACGAGCGTGGCAAGTTCTTCTCCGAGGGCGAATGGGACATCTTGGGCCCGCCGAAGAGCGACGGGTACGATGCGCTCAGCTGGATTGCCGATCAGCCGTGGTCGAACGGCAAGGTCGGTACGCTAGGATGCTCCTCGACGGCGGAATGGCAGATGGGGTTGGCGGCGCAGGACCATCCCGCTCATGCCGCGATGGTGCCGCAGGGATTCGGAGCGGGCGTCGGCCGCGTCGGCGGGTTCTACGAGCAGGGCAACTGGTATCGCGGCGGCGCTGTGCAGATGCTGTTTATCTCGTGGCTCTACGGCGTACAGAACACACAGCGCCCGACCTTTCCCAGCGATATCTCGCGCGAGGACATGGTGCGGCTGTCGATGTACTTCGACCTTGCACCCGAGATGCCGCAGGTGAACTGGACGGAGGCCTTCTGGCACCTGCCTGTAGAAGACATCATGAGGAATGTGGGCGGTCCGGAGGGCATCTTCGCGGATTCGGCGCCGGTGGCCACCGGTGGACGAATGATCCAGAGAACGCCGGACGACCCGGCCTGGTACAAGGGCGGTCTGTACCACGACGACGAGCCCTTCGGGGTACCCAGCCTTTGGTACATGTCTTGGTATGACGTCTCCATCGGTCCCA
>JBDHHL010000523.1:0-3189 GCA_039589375.1 Gemmatimonadota bacterium
CCTTCGCCGTCCTGGGCGACCCACAGGGCGCGGTGTTCGCCGTCTTCGCATCGACCGAGGACGCGCCGAACCTCGACAAGCCGCCCGCGCAGGGAGAGTTCTCGTGGCACGAGCTCGCCACCACAGACCACGAGTCCGCGTTCGACTTCTACGCCGAGCTGTTCGGCTGGCAGAAGACCGACGCGATGGACATGGGAGAAATGGGCATCTATCAGATGTACAGCTGCGGCGCTTCCCCGCTGGGCGGCATGTTCAACAAACCCGCCGAGATGCCGGCACCGCCACACTGGCTGCACTACATCATGGTCGAGGACGTCAACGCGGCCGTCGAGAAAGTGAAGCAGCTGGGCGGCCAGGTCCTGAACGGCCCGATGGAAGTGCCCGGCGGCGACTTTATCGCTCAGTGCATGGATCCTCAGGGCGCCGCCTTCGCCCTGCACTCCACGGCGAGCGGCGGCTGAGCGATAGCAGCGCGGCGCATAGACGCCGCCACGGCTAATTCAAAATCTGCATTGCAAGAGTGCCTGCCTGGCGCCGTCCGGCAGGCACTCTCTCGTATGCCTGAAACGCCCCGCCAAAGGCACGCGTAAAGAAGTCTGGTGACGTGTGCCTGCGAAGCCCTGCCAAGGTGGGACGAACATCATGGAAACGCTGCTTCAGGACCTGAAGTTCGGCGCCAAGCTCCTCTGGAAGGAGAAGGCGCTCAGCCTGACGGTGCTGCTCACGCTGGCCGTTTGTGTGGGCGCGAACACGACCATCTTCAGCGTGGTCAACACGGTGCTGCTCGATCCGCTTCCCTTCCCCCAGCCGGAGCGCCTGGTCCGGGTCTTCAACAGCTACCCCAACGCCGGCGCCGAGCGGGCCTCGAACAGCGCTCCCGACTACTTCTATAGAAGAGAGCGGGTCCAGGCCTTCGCGGAAGTGGCTGCTTATCAGAACTGGGGGCACACGGTCGGCGAGCCTGGTAGCCCCGAGCAGGTGCTCAGTATGCGAGTGACGCCGTCCTTCTTCCCGATGCTCGGGGTCCGACCGCTGTTGGGTCGGAACTTCGCCGAAGAGGAGATGGACATCGGGAACGAGCAGGTGGCGATCCTCGACTACGGTTTCTGGCGCGAGCGCTACGGCGGCGATCCCGCCGTCCTGGGCCAGAGCCTCCGCATCAACGGCGTGCCGTACACGATCGTCGGCGTGCTCCCCGAGGGCTTCAACTTCCTCGGCCAGCGCGACTCACGCTTCTACGTGCCGATCCCGTTCACGCCCGAACAGCGCACCCCCGATTATTTACACAACAACAGTTATGACATGATCGCACGGCTAGCGCCCGGCGCCACGATCGAGCAGGCGATCGCTCAGATCGACGCACTCAACGCGGAGCTAACCGAGTTGGTGCCGATTCCCAACGCCGCGCAGATCCTCGCCGATGCGGGCTACCACGTCCGTGTACTGAACCTACATGACGACTTGCTGCGCGACGTGCGGCCAGCTTTCATCATGCTGTGGGTGGGAGTGGTCTTCGTGTTGCTGATCGGCTGCCTAAACATCACCAATTTGATGCTGGCTCGCTCCAACGTTCGGCTCCGCGAGTTGGCCACTCGCATCGCGGTCGGCGCCGACCGTATCCGGCTCAGCCGTCAGCTGCTGACCGAGGCGGTCCTGGTCGCCTTGCTCGGTGGCCTACTCGGTCTGGCCGCGGGCGCCGGTGGCTTGCGGCTACTCGAGATGCTGGGCGTGGAGGACCTGCCGCGTGGGGCGCAGGTCGGCATCGACGGCACCGTCGTCGCCTTCACCCTGGCCGTCGCCGTCGCCGCCGGGGTGCTCTTCGGCCTGATCCCGCTGATCCACATCTTCCGCTCCGATCTCAACTCGGTGTTCCGGTCGGAGAGCCGCACCGGTTCAGCCAGCCGCGGTGCCGTCATGCTGCGCAGCGCGCTGGTGACCGGCCAGGTCGCCATCGCCTTCATCCTGCTCATTGGCGCCGGGCTAATGTTCGCCAGCCTGCGCGCGGCATTGAACCAGGACCCCGGCTTCCAACCGAGTTCGGTTCTGACCGGCTTCGTGGCGCTACCAGACTCCCGCTACCCGGAGGCCGCTGACCGCAGCCAGTTCATCGACGAGATGCTGCGCGACGTGCGGGCCTTGCCCGGTGTAGCCGCGGCAAGTGTGACGACCCAGATCCCGTTCGGCGATAACAACAACTCCAGCGTCATCTTGCCAGAGGGTTACGTCCCTAGTGCCGGCGAGTCGTTGCTGTCGCCGTTCAGCAATATCGCCGGTCCGGACTACTTCGAGACGATGCGCATCCCGCTCGTCAGCGGTCGCTTCTTCGCCGAGACGGATATCGACGAGACGATGAACGTCATCATCATCGACGAGTGGTTGGCGAACCGGTACTTCCCCGACCAAAGCCCGCTCGGGCGGCGAATGCTCTGGGGCACGGTGCCCGGCGCTGAAGATGCCGGCGATGAGGAGCACCTCTATACGGTCATCGGCGTCGTTGGACAGATCAAACACAACGACCTCACCGAGAGCGAGCACGTCGGCGCCTACTACTTCACTTACAGACAGCGGCCACCGGGATTCATGACCCTGGCGGTCAGGACGGAGATGGAGCCGACGGCGATGACAGGCCCTATCCGCCGGGCCGTGGCCGGTATCGACCCCGATCTACCTTTCTTCTATCCCCAGACGATGGAGGAGCGCGTCGCCGAGTCTCTGGTGACACGCCGGACGCCCATGTTGCTGCTCATGATCTTCGCCGGTGTGGCGCTCTTCCTGGCCGCCGTCGGTATCTACGGCGTGCTGGCCTACACGGTCACTCAACGGACCCGCGAATTGGGGATCCGCATCGCGATAGGAAGCAGCCCGCACCGGCTGTTCGGTATGGTGGTCTCCCAGGGCCTCCGGGTACTTGGTCTCGGACTCGTACTCGGCGGCCTGGGCGCCGTACTCCTGGTTCGACTCGTTCAGGCTCTGCTGTACGGTGTCCGGCCCACCGACCCCTTTGTGCTGGCCGCCGTCGCCGCGATCTTGGCAGCGGTGGGCGTTGGCGCCTGCCTGCTCCCCGCGCGGCGCGCGACGCGAATCGATCCGGTGGTAGCGTTGAGCAGCGAGTAGCCGTCTCGGTTGCGCGCAGGTAGCTCTTGCGTCATCACGGTGCACCACGCTATTCGACAACTATAACGACAGCGG
>JBDHHL010000524.1:0-3183 GCA_039589375.1 Gemmatimonadota bacterium
GACCGGCGACGTGTGGTGGTCACCGCGGTATCGCGAATTGATCGGATACAATGAAGACGAGTTGCCCGCGAGATACGAATCGTGGGAGTCGCTCCTGCATCCTGACGACCGAGAACGCGTGCTGGAAGCCGTTCGTCGGCACCTAGAGAAGGGCCAAGCTTACGATATCGAATATAGAATGAGAACAAAGAGTGATGGGTTTCGCTGGTTTCTCGCTCGTGGTGTAGCCGCGCGGGTCGAAGCAGAGAAACTCACCCGGATGGCCGGTTCGATCCAGGACATCACCAACCGTAGACAGACGGAGGAAGCGCTTCGCGCGTCCGAGCAGCGTTTCGCGCTCTTTATGAAACACTTGCCCGGCGTTGCGTTCATCAACGATCCCGAGGGGCGTGTCCTCTTCGCCAATGAAACCTACGAGAGGGTTGTCGGGCGCAAGTCGAAGGAACTGACCGGGTGCAAGAATGATGAGATCTTCTCCAGCGAGGTAGCCACTCGTTTTGCGGAGCAAGACCATACTGTTCGTACGCAAGGGCGAACCCTTGTATTCGATGAGGTTGTTCCTGACACGACCGGCCCAAGAGACTGGCTCACGTCCAAGTTCCCTATTTACCGGGAAGCGCAGCCAACCTTGGTCGGCGGAATGGCCGTCGACATCACCGATCGCAAGCGGGTCGAGGCGTCGCTGCGTGAGAGCGAGGAGAGTCTCCGCGCGATCTTCGAGCAGGCAGCTGTCGGTGTCGCGCAGATCGAAACGTCAACGGGGCGATTCATTAGAGTCAACCAGAAGTACTGCGATATTGTCGGGATCAGCGATGAGAAGATGACGGCGACGACATTCATGGCCATCACCCATCCGGACGACCTACAGGTGGATCTGGACAACGTGGAAAGGTTGAAGGCAGGGGAAATCCGCGAGTTCTCGATGGAGAAGCGTTACCTTCGCCCGGACGGCTCAGTCGTGTGGGTCGACCTGACGGTGTCTCCCATGTGGAAGATCGGGAAGGAGCCGAAGCAGCACATCGCAGTCGTGGAGGACATCGGAGAGCGAAAGGACGCGGAAGCGGAGAGGGAGAAACTGGAAGTCCTGCTCCGCCACGCCCAGAAAATGCAGGCTGTCGGACAGCTCGCCGGTGGCGTGGCCCACGACTTCAACAACGTGCTGACGGCGATCCTCGGAAATGTCGAATTGCTTCTCCCGATCATGGAACGAGGTGTGGAGGAGGGTTCCATGGACGTGGGCAAGAGCAGGTTGGAAGAGATCAAGGCCGCGGGCCAACGCGCCGCGGCATTAACGCGGCAGCTGCTGACATTTGCTCGTAAGGACATGGTCAAGGCGGAAGTGCTCGATCTGGGCCTCGTCGTCCGCGGCTCGCAGGAGATGCTTCGGCGGTTGCTGCGCGAGGACATCGTGTTGGATGTGAACACCGTGGCGGGTACCCATTGCATCCGCGCCGACGCGGGACAGATCGAACAAGTGATGATGAATCTCGTCCTCAATGCGCGCGATGCCATGCCTGATGGAGGCACACTGACGCTGACATGCGCCGACGCGGACCTGGATGATGCGAATGCCTCAGTTCACATGGACGCCGGGCCCGGACCCCACGTAATGTTTGCGGTCAGCGACACGGGCGTCGGGATGAGCAAGGAAACGACCGAACATCTCTTCGAGCCCTTCTTTACGACAAAGCCCACGGGGAAGGGGACAGGACTGGGTCTCGCCACGGTATACGGGATCTTGAAACAGACGGGTGCTTGTATCTTGGTCGAGAGCGAGCTCGGCCGAGGCTCGACTTTCAAGGTGTACTTCCCGGCTATTGAAGAAGAACCTGCGAAGCCGGAGGTGGCCGCTTCGGTTGACGCATTGCGTGGAGATGAGGTCATCCTTGTATGCGAGGATGATGAGTTGGTGCGTCGACTGGCTTGCCAGGTCCTGCGAACCGCCGGGTATACTGTCCTCGAAGCCGAGAACGGAAAGCATGCGCTCGCGGTAGTCGCCAGCTGCGGTGGGCCAATCCATTTGCTGGTTTCGGACGTGGTGATGCCGGAAATGGACGGCAGGAGGCTTGCCGAGGAGATGGGCAGAAGCCGTCCGGGGATCCGGGTTGTATTCGTTTCGGGGTACACGGATGAGGTGCTCGACGGCGAGGTTCTCCGGGGTGAAGGCAAGGACTTCCTGCAAAAACCCTTCAGCCCAGAAGATCTACTAAAGCGTGTTCGCGGTCTGCTGGACCAGCCTTAGCCCGGATTATTCATGAATAGCCACAGCCGCAGCGCAAACCAGTGCATCCCGACGACGGGACCTGTAGGCGCGCCTGCACCGCCCCGAGCCACATCAACAGCCTGTTTCGTCGGCTTCGTCGGAGCGCGCCGTTTCATGAATCATCCGGGCTAGTTGCCCACCCCGACGGCCAGGCCGTGAGAGCCGAGGATCTCCTGCCATCTCGACAATGTCTGGTCATTCGAGACCGTACCGCCCACCTCTGCATCGCTCTCGTAGCGCCTTCCGAGCCGCCTGTACTTCTCCCTGGCCCAGTCGTGGCAGGGCAAGAGGGAGACCTTCTCGGCGCCGACCTTGACCGCAAGCTCTGCGGTGCTGCGCATCTCCGGCTCTGAGTCGTTGAAGCCCGGCACGACAGGCACTCGCAGCCAGACCCTCGTCATGCTCGCGGCGCTTTCCAGATTCCTCAAGATCCGGTCGTTGGACACGCCCGTCTTCTCCCTGTGGAGGTCGGGGTCCGTGTGCTTGACGTCGAACAGCAACAGGTCAGTGTGCAGGAGGACCTGCCGCATGTTCTCCCAGGCGCAGTAGCCCGTCGTGTCCAGCGCCGTGTGGAGACCCGCCTTCTGACACTTCTTCAGGAGCTCCCGGACGAACTCCCACTGCAGCAGTGCCTCTCCTCCGGAGACGGTGACCCCGCCTCCGGAGCTCTCGAAGAAGTCCCTGTCGCTCGCCGCTATCCGGAACGTCTCGTCGACAGTCCGGTACTTCCCGACGACCTCCAGGGCGCGAGACGGGCACACCTCGGCGCAGGCGAGACACCCGCTGCAACGTGCCCACTCGATCTCGCGGATGTCGTCTCGGAAGGAGATCGCGCCCGGCGCGCAGGCCTCCATGCATTTCTTGCAGGCGATGCACTTGCGCTCGCTCGGCATGATCTCGGGAGTTCTCGCCATTCCCTC
>JBDHHL010000525.1:0-3668 GCA_039589375.1 Gemmatimonadota bacterium
TCGGCCTCCTCGAAGGCGCGCCGGTCACGGCTCAGGTATCCAGCGGCCGCCAACGCTGCGAGCGCATCCAGCGATGCCGGATTCACATCGAGCGCGCGGTCCGCCTCATCCACCGCCGCCTCGTAGCTCTCCAGCTCTATCAGTAGCTCGGCGAGGAAGGCCCGCGCTTCGACAAGGTTCGGGTTCGCTTCCAGGCTTCGCCGCACCAACTCCATGGCCTGCGGCGAGCCGTCGAAGCGCGCTCGACGCGCCATGCCCAGCAGCGCACGCGGGTGGTTCGGGTTCACCGCCAGAACATCGGCGAAGGACGCCGCGGCTTCTCCGCTCTGATACTTCTCGAGAAACAGCTCGCCCACGAGTATGCGGGGTTCGACGTTGCCGGGATCGGCTGCGATCGCCTCGTCGTAGGCTCTCAGGGCATCCCTGTACAGCTGATGATCGTCGACGCCCAGATAGCGCACCGCCGTGGCCACGGCCGTCAGCTCGTCGGAGGAAAGGCCGCGACCCCGGTTGTAGACCTCGATGAAGCGGTCGAACTCCTGGAACGCTTCCGACCGCTCAGTCGATCGCCCGAGCGAAAGCGTCCTCCGCGGCGTCGAGCTTGCCGCGCAACGCCAGCACTTCGCCCAGCGCGTTCAGCAGCTGCGGCGACTCTGGATTCGAGCGGTTGTATCGGCGCGCCGCCTCTTCGGCATCGCCGTAACGGCCAACGGCAGCCGATGACTCGACCATCCCCTGGGCGGCCCTGGCCGACTCCGGTTGGCGGCGCACTATGTCGGCGAACAGCGAGACGGCGTCGTCGTAGCGGCCGGTTCGTAGGGCGTTCTCCGCATCCGCTACCCGGTCCTGGGATTGCGCATCGAGCCCCGCGACCCCGATGTGAAGCCCGAGCCACGCCGTCAGCGCCAGCGCCCGCACAGCCCTCAGCCTCATTGCTCCTTACCCTCCAGTTCGCGGATCTGGCGGGTCTTCAGCGCCAGCTCGACCAACAAATCCTCGAGCTCCTGCTCGTAAGCCTCGGTCGACAGCTCGTCCTTGCGCAGCCGCAGCGCCGCGATCTCCTCCTCCAACGCGCGCTTCTCGCCGTATAGCGCTGCAAGTCGCGGATCCGCGGGCGCGTCCGCAGCGACGGTCGCCCCGCCCATCAGGAACAGCGTTCGCGCTAGCCGCCCCTCCGAGCCCGCCCGGGGATCGGGATCGGTACTCCCCTGGCCGTCGCCGTCGTCGTCAAGCAGCGCGTGCTCGGTCAGCAGTCGCCCGTCCGCCTCGTACACGCGCGCGACCTCGCGGCGCGCGTAGTCGAACGCCTCCAGCGCCGAGACCCGTTCGTCCTTATCCACGTCCGCTCCGTCGGCGGCGTAGGCTTCCACGAAATGCTCACCGAAGATCGTCTCGTTCCGCTCGCGACTGCTGCGGGTGGCCGTGATGATGGCGCGGTTCTCCCCCGACAGCTCCGGAATGAAGTCCCCGCTGGCGCTCGCCGTGTTAACGAAGACGACCGTCTGCGTCGCGAACCGCTCGAGAAGCTTGGCGAAGTCGGCGGCGCTCATATCGGGGCCAGGCAAATTGATGCGCGCTTCTCCATCGGCCGTACTACCGTGACCGATCAGCAGAATGAAAACCAGATCGCCGGGGCCTGCGCGCCCTGCGAGCTCCTGGGCGGCGCTTTCCACGTTCTCGCCCGTCGATCTAGCAGCGATGCGCTGGGGGTCACGGTCCGTCTTCTCGGCCAGATAGACGATGTTGTCCTGTGTCACGCCCCAACTATCTTGCGCGGCCGCCATCATGGTCGTCGCCCAGTCGTGGAACCTGTCCGCGTATCGCGGTTCCCCGCTCAGGCCACTGACCACCAGCAGATAGGACTGCTGCGCCGCCAGGGGCGTCGGCAGCAACAGGAAGGCGAGGAAACCGGCCCGGATCGCTCTCACACGAGCCCCCTGCGCCGGCGGTATGCCCATTCGGTCCCGACCAGACCGAGCAGCAAGAGAAAGATCGCCGGCATGTCCCAGAGACCGCGCTCTTCGATGATCGTCGTGCCGCTCTCGGTGAGGCTCACGTCTTCGGGTAGGGTCGCCACGTCGTCCGGCGTATAGAAGCGGCCTCCCGTCTCGTCGGCGATCTGCCGCAGCAGCGACGCCCGCATCTCGGCATCGAAGTACTCTGTGGCCAACTCGGCGGATTCGACGTGCGTCGTCTGCTCGCCCAGGAACTCGCTGCCGTTTCGCGCCGTAACCGTGACGCGGTGCAGCCCCATTTCGTCGAGTCCGAAGCTGGCTCGATACTCGCCGTCCGCGTCAACGGCCCAGTCCATTGGGATCTCGCGCTCGGCTCCCGACGGGGATGTGACACGCGCCACGACCTCGGCGTTGTTGACGCTCAGATAAGTCTCGTCCTGGACCGACGCGCTGACGACTACCGGTTCGTCCGGGCTCACACGGTCACTGGCCGCGGTGACCGATACCGGATCCGGCACGTAGCTGACCAACCACCGCAACAGCTGCCGCCAGAACGTCTCGTGCGTCATGTCATCCGGAGGGATGTCAGCATGCATCTGCCAGATCCACGAGTCCTGGATCGGCATAGCGAGCGCCTTGCCGCGCCCGTATCGATGGTGCGCCAGGACCACGATAGGCTCGTCCAGATCAGTGGCCCGACCGACGAGCAACGTGCTGGCACCCGGTTTGACGTCGAAGATCCGATTCACAGCCGTCACGGGAGGTAGCTCCGGCCAACGCCGCGCCGATTCGTCCATGTCCTCCCTGATCTGCGTAGCCGGATGTGTGAGACCGAACCGGGTGGGTTCCACGGAAAGCTCGACGTAAAAGTCGGCGTCCGCCGGCCCGTCCATCCGCGACAGCAGCACCGGCAGTACATCGGCCAGTGGGGTTTCCTCGTAGCCGCCCCGCCCGAACGATCGGCCGCCTCCGAGCACCAGCAGACCACCCCCACGCTGGCTTACGAACTCCTCGATCATCCGAAGCTGGTCGTGCGTGAAAAAGCTGGCCTCGACGCTTCCCAGGATCAGGCCCGAATACGAGAACAGCTCCTCACGCGTTCGCGGGAAGCCGGCCGCCAACTCGTCGGCGTCGTCGACTCCCAAGCGCAGGAACTTGTTCTCCGCGGTCCGTTGTAGTACCACGACGCGCAAGTTCTCATCATCTTCGATCGCCCGCCTGACGAACTTGACCTCGAAGCGGGGCTCGCCTTCGAAGTAGAGGATCTTCTCGCGCCTGTCTTCGACGACGATCAACGCCTCGCGTTCGTTGTTCGCCGTCACCTGCTCGCCGGGTTGCGGGGGGACGTGGAAGCGGAACCGTCGCGGGCCAGGCTCCGTCGCCGTGAACTGGACGCGCACGCTTGTCGTCTCGCCGTCGTCGGGAAGTCGCACCTGCTTGGTGGCCACGATGCGGCCGTCATCTTCGACCTGTACTTCGACGTTAAGCCCCTGATAGCCGACCTGTTCGAGCACAAGATCCACCACCAGCGATGAGCCCTGTAGCACGTTCCGCGGCGTCTCCACCCGGTTCAGTTGTATGTCGCGCTCGAACCGCTCTTCCCCCAGACCTATGGCATACACGGGGACCGAGGCGGCTCGCAGCGACAGCAAGGTCTCCGTCAGCGAGGACTCGGAGTTGTCTGCCCCGTCGCTGACGAGCACCAGCCCGCCG
>JBDHHL010000526.1:0-3144 GCA_039589375.1 Gemmatimonadota bacterium
CGTACGCCGAAGATCGCAATCACCCAGACAGCGACGCGGCGAGTGGACTTTCCCCATACCTCCACTTTGGCCACATCTCGAACCACGAGATTCTCGACGCGCTTATGTCTAGGGAAGACTGGGACAAGGACCGCCTCGGGAAAGACGCCTCCGGCCAGCGCAGCGGCTGGTGGGGTGTGAGCGAGAGCGCCGAGGCGTTCTTGGACCAGCTTGTAACATGGCGCGAACTGGGCTTCAACATGTGCGTGCGAAGAGACGACTACGACCAGTACGATGCTCTTCCCGACTGGGCGCGGCAGACGCTCGCGGAGCACGCCGATGACAAGCGCCCGCACCTCTACTCGTTGGCTGACTTCGAGCGAGCGCGAACACATGACCGGATATGGAATGCGGCCCAGAACCAGCTGGTCCGCGAGGGACGGCTTCACAACTACCTGCGGATGCTCTGGGGAAAGAAGATCCTCGAATGGAGCGCCGCGCCGGAGGAAGCCCTTGAAACAATGATCGAACTCAATAACAAGTACGCGCTCGACGGCCGCGACCCTAACTCTTACAGCGGCATTCTCTGGTGCCTCGGCCGCTACGACCGACCCTGGGGTCCAGAGCGGCCGATCTTCGGGAAGATCCGCTACATGAGCTCCAAGAACACGGCTCGCAAACTGCGCCTCTCGGAGTATCTTCAGCGATACGCGCCATGAGCTTTTCGATCTGCTTTAGCCAACGCCTGAATTCCGGCCGCTGAGCGAAGGTGCCGCCGATGCCCAGGACCACATTCCGCACCGACATCCCCGCGTCCGCAAGAGACGTCTTCGCCTGGCACAGCCGACCCGGAGCCTTGGAAAGACTGGTCCCGCCCTGGGAGGACGTTCGTGTGCTCGAGCGTAGCGGCGGCCTCGAAGACGGAGCGCAGACGGTCATCAGCCTGCGCAAGGGCCCGCTGCGCGTGCGCTGGACGGCCTTACATAGCGACTATGTCGAGGGCCGCCAGTTTGTCGATGAGCAGGTCGAAGGTCCGTTCGCCGTCTGGCGCCATACGCATCGTTTCATCCCCACAGCCGAGAGCGAATGCCGGCTGGAGGACGAAATCGACTATGTGCTGCCTTTCGGAGCGCTTGGCCAGCTGCTGGCGGGGGCGCGGGTCCGCTCAGATCTGGAGCGAGCTTTTTCTTTCCGTCACCGGCGCACTGCCGACGATCTGGCACGGCATTCCAAATACCGGGATCGGCCACGGCTCGCCGTGGCCGTCAGCGGCGCCTCAGGGCTGGTTGGCCGCAATCTATCGGCCTTCCTGACCACTGGTGGGCACCGCGTTCACCGACTCGTAAGGCGGCAAGCGGATTCGGGAGCAGCCGATATCTACTGGAATCCGCGGTTGGGAGACCTGAACACTGACGACCTGGAGGGCCTCGACGCCATCGTGCACCTTTCAGGCAGTAGCATCGCCAGCTGGCGCTGGACGTCCAAGATCAAGCGCGAAATCGAGTACAGCCGCGTGGCCAGCACGCATCTCCTCTGCGAGAGCCTAGCTCGGATGGCGAAGCCGCCTCGCACGCTGGTCTGCGCTTCCGCGGTTGGCTTCTACGGAGATCGAAGCGACGAGCTAGTCGATGAATCCAGTGCGCCTGGCTTCGGATTCCTCGCCGAACTGTGTGAGAAGTGGGAGGCGGCGACGGAGCCGGCGCGGGAGGCCGGCATCCGCGTAGTCAACCTGCGAATTGGGCTGGTGCTTACGAGCGCCGGCGGAGTTCTTCGACAGATGCTGACGCCGTTTCGCTTGGGCTTCGGGGGCGTGCTGGGGACGGGCCGACAATACATGAGCTGGATCAGCCTCGACGATCTGCTAGCCGTCATCCTGCACGCGCTCTACGATGACGAGCTCGCGGGGCCCGTGAACGCGGTGACACCGGCGCCGGTTACGAATCGCGAGTTCACCAAGACACTTGGGCGAGTACTACGTCGACCCACGCTCCTGAGCGTGCGCGGCCCTGTCCTGCGCGGTCTGTTCGGTGAGATGGGGAGTGCGCTGTTCCTCCAAGGCGCCCGCGTCCGGCCGGCCAAGCTCGAGGACGCGGCATTCGACTTCCTGCATCGAGATCTCGATGCCGCGCTGCGCTGGGAACTGGGTCACTGAGGCCATGGCGGCTATTCGGCTGTCTGGGGTGTCAGTACGAAATCGTCAGGATCGTAACCCTGGCTCAGCAGCCGCTCATGGATGTCCTCGAGCTTTTCGGGCGTGAGCTGCGGACTGCGCGCGAGTATCCAACCGTAGTCGCGTTTGGGATGCCCGACGATCGCGTATTCGTAGTCCTCTTCCAGTCCGATGATCCAGTAGTCGCCCCAGAATAGCCGGACACCCAGCACGTTGACGAAGCTGACCTTCAGGCGCGCGTTCGAGGCAGCGTCCACCACCTTGGCCAAGCCGACCGCGCGTACCGTTTTGCCGCCCTCATCCAGACAGCGGTTGACGACGCTGACCTTCCCATCCTCGCGCAGAGAATAAAACGCGGTCGTTCCAGCGGCGCACTTTTTCTGGAAACGATTGGGGATCTTTGCAATCTCGTACCACAGACCGGTATAGCGTTGAAGGTCGACTTCTTCCACGGGCGAAGGCGAATCGCTATCCTGCCCATTGGGCCGCGACCATCCGACGGCTCCAGCCAAAACCAGTGACAAGCCGATCATCGTTCCTACAACGCTATTGTCATATGTATTCATGATACCCCACCAAAGCACGTGTAAGAGGGGCCGTTCGGCTATCCGCCCGGCCGTTTAGGAATCCAGGGAAAGAAAGCGTTCGTCCTCTCGACGTAGTCGCGATACGCCGGCTTCACATCTCGCAAGCGCTGTTCCAGCAATGCCACGCCGGATACCCGAGTTAAGAAGAAAGTCATCAGCAAAGGACTATAGACCGTCCAAAGCGAGCCCGGCGTTGCGGCGGCGATCAGGAACAATCCCCACCACACCATGGAATCGCCGAAGTAGTTGGGGTGGCGCGTAAAGCGCCACAGGCCACGATCCAACACGAGACCCTGGTTTGCCGGATCATTCTTGAAGCGCGCCAACTGCCAGTCTCCCACCGCCTCGAAGAAGAAGCCGATGGCGAAGACGAGCCCGCCGAGGCCATCCAGCCAGGTCAGCGTTTCC
>JBDHHL010000527.1:0-3139 GCA_039589375.1 Gemmatimonadota bacterium
GATCCTCCTGCTTGCCATGCACATCCGAGTCCGCGTGGTCGCGCTCATGGATTCCACCAGCGACACCAGGCGCCGCCGCTTCGACGGTAGCGAATTGCGGAAGCCTGCCCCCTCGTACTTAGCTGGGTTGGCCAGGAACTTCTTGAGGCAGGTGTCGCAGCAAAACGCGACCGTCTTACCGCGATGCACCGTGGTGATCGTAGGATCGGCCTTCTCCTCGGTCATCACCGGGCACCACTCGTTGACGGCCGGTTGCGATGCCCGCACCAGTGAGAGTGGTGCCGCAGCCGCACCCAACATGAGCAGCAAGATGGTCACCGGCTTTCGCCGCGTGCTGTGTCTCATGACAACTCAACTCTCGGTGAGACCCCGTGCCGCACGGCTAGTGATCGTCGTGGTCGTGATCGCCGTGATCATGGCCACCGTGGCCATGGTCATCATGGTCGTGCCCATGTTTGTGGCCATGCCCGCTATCCGCATCTTTCTTGGCCGACTTGATCTGCTCGGGCTTGATGTTGAAGCCCTGTGCCGCCAGCTTCGGCGCGTACTTGGCCGGGTCCTTAAAGAGCGGCGCCTCGCAGCCCGGGCAGCAGAAGTAGACTCTCTGACCGCCCGCCAGGGTCGTAAACGACTGGGGATCGATGTCGCCGCCCATGACCGGGCATTTCGTTTGATAGGTGTAGCTGTTGGCCAATACTGACTTGTACTTGCCGGGGTCCTTCTTGAACTTGTCAACACACTTGGGACAGCAGAAGTAGACCTTGCTGCCGTTGTGATCCGTGCTGATCTTCTTATCCACCGGCTTGCCCGTCACAGGGCAGAGGACCTGGACCTTCGGCAGCTTGGCCAGCGCGGCACGCTGGGCGGAGACTTTGGCAGCATACTTGCTTGGGTTGGCCTTGTACTTATCGATACAGCCCTTGCAGCAGAAGTAGACCGGTCCGTCCTCAGTATAGGTCTTGACAGAGAAGTCGACCGGCTCGTCCATGATCGGGCACCTGGGCAGCGACGCTGTCCCACCTTGGGCCAAGGCGACGCCGGAACTCAGACCCATACTCGCAGCCAATCCGATACTCATGATCCAGCGATTCATCGTGTTGCTCTCCTACGGGCGTTACAGAAACTAAGCATACTGAACCGCTCCATTGCGGTTCGTACTCGGCGATGTCAAGTGGTTAGATGCTGAGGGTGGCAGAATCCTTCCGGCTCCTCGACTAGTAATCTGCGACCTGACTCTCTATTCCAGACGCGTGGCGTTCATGCACCCGATAGTCATCCGGGCTCGCGATGCGATTCCTGGACGCATGCGGCTGGTTGTCCCGAGTTGTCTGGAGGTACGCATTACCCGTCGAGCGGCAGCCGGCCAAGGCCACCAAGAACACTCCGACCGCACCAACCGACGTGACATTCCTCAAAACTCTCTTTATCGACATTCTCGTGCTCCTTTCCGTTGCTAGCTCCCCGTGTCTTTCGTCTTAGACCCAAGGCTGACACCTCCCCTGGGTTCATGACTTGGATGCCAGAGGCGCGAAGATCCTTCCCTGAGCCCGCTATTTTCACTCTAGGGATTCGCCTTAGGGGGAGGCGCGCGACCCCGTCCCGACTACCAGAGTAACGGGGGATACCTCGGCCAGGCCCGCCGGCCCGATAGGAACCTGCCTGGCGTGGCGAGGCCGCGGTGAGGCCTCGTGATCCGGATTCGGACCCGCCGTTTCGAGCCTTTCGGGCCCGTTGCGTCCGGAGTATCCTGGCCGCCAGCGTTGAGCCGGTCGCAAACGACACTTGTGGGATCTCCGAGGAGCCTCGGTTGACGGAAGGTGAGCTGGTTGCGCGATGCCGGGACGGGGACCGTGAGGCCCAGCGGGAGCTGTACAGCCAGACTTCTGAGCGAATCTACCGCCTGCTCCTGCGTATGACCGGGAATCCGGAAACCGCCCTGGATCTCGCCCAGGATACCTATCTTCGCGCATTCACTCGCATCGAGCAGTTCGATGGCCGATCGGCGTTTGGAACCTGGCTCTACCGCATCGCGGTCACCGAGGCTCTCCAGTTCCTGAGGCGTGAGAAGCGGTTCCGAGGATCGTTGCAGGTGGACGGAGCCGAACCGGCCGTGGATTCCTCCTCGGACCAGACAGCCGAGAGGCTCGATGTCGACCAGGCGCTTGCGTCGCTTGAGCCGGGCGATCGGGCGATTCTGCTACTTCGTTACCAGGAGGGCCAAAGTTACCGGGCAATCGCTGAGGCACTGGAGTGCGAAGAGGGCACGGTGGCTTCCCGCCTAAATCGCGCCCGAAAACGGGTCAGGGAAATCCTGGGGAAAGGTTATGCCCCGGAGGAAGAAGGCGATGCCGTCGAGCATCAAATGGATGGAGACACCGGCCGCGCCGGAATTCCGGCATCCGGGAGCAAGCCGAGCGCGCGGGGGCCGGGTCAAGGTTGACGAGTCATGGACTGCGAACGCATCCGCGAACAACTGGGAGCTTATCTCGACGACGAGGTGTCGCAGGACGTCCGTCGCGAGGTGGAAACTCATTTGAGCGCCTGCCCCGCTTGCACCGGCGAACTGGATTCATTGGGGCGGGTTGCCGAGGCACTTGCTCCGCAGGGGGCGGTTGCGGTTCCGGACAGACTGTGGAGCGCGATTGAGCAACGCCTCGATGACCACACTGGGCAAAAGGCACGGCCTGCCCCACGCACCGTGAGGTTCCGCTTCTTCCGGAAACCGATGACCGCGGCGGCCAGCCTGCTATTCGCCCTGGGCATTGGACTCGTCGCGATTACGCTGCTCAATGAGGGAACGCAAACGGCCAGTGCATCGACGGTGGATTACAGTGTCTTGCTCGACGCGTTGCCGATCGATGCGCAGAAGGCTCTTCAGAAGTTTCTTGCTCTCTATGGTGCCAAGGAGATCCAGCCGGATACCGTGCACGAGCGCGCCCCGGGTTTAGACTTCGAAGTTCCCGCGAGCTTGCCGGGCGGTTTTCGAAGGGAGGCCGTGTACGCGTTGCGTTTCGGAGACGCCCCCGGCATCGCGGCCAAGTATTATCGCGATGACGGTGAGTTCCTCGCCGCCCTGTTCCATCCGACGGTGCAGAGGGAGGACTTCGGTACACACAAAGACCGCGACTGCGTTATTGGC
>JBDHHL010000528.1:0-3454 GCA_039589375.1 Gemmatimonadota bacterium
TGGCGCTGGCGGCACCCGCCTTCAATAGCTCGTGCTGAATCGCACCGACCCCACCGCCTACGTCCAGCAGCGTCGAGCCATCGATGCCCTCGGACCTCAGTGCATCGATCAACATCTCGGTGGTTCGCCGTGGACCCTTGCGTCGGTAGCTCTTGAGCTCCCTGGCAACATAGAAGCCGGAGAAGACGCTCTCCGCGCCGTGACACTGGCAGCAACTCATCGTCTAGCTCTGTTGCTCTAAGGTTCCCGAAGCGGATAGACCAGCAACGGCAGGACGCGACCTGGCAAGGCCTGCGAAGGGACCTCTCCGATGCGATCCGCGCCCAGCCTGAGATAGAAACCCTCGGCAAACGGGTCGCTCTGAATGAGCAGGCGTTCGTAGCGCATTCCCTCAGCCCGCCTCACGGCATCCTCCCAAAGTAACCGGCCAGCCCCCTTCCCGATCGCCGAGGCTTCGACAAAGAGATGGCACAACTCGATGTCCGCGTTCCAGCGTGCCAGGCTATAGAAGCCGACGAGAGCGTCAGTGGCCGAGAGCACGTACACCTCCTCCTCTCGCACGAACTCGGGTGTCAGGGTCAGTTCGTCACGACAGGCATCGAGGAACTTGGTATCATAGCCCCAATACGCTTTGGAACGAACGGCCAGCGCGCTCAGCGCATCCGCTTCCTCGGGCCTGGCCCGGCGGAGTTCGGCCGTGCTGGGCCAACCGGTGTGCCTGTCTTCTACCCGCGCTTCACGCATCCGTTGACTCTCTGGGGAACACGTCCTCGATCACATCCCGGACTACCCGGACATCAAACCCGCGTCGCAGCAATTGATCGCGCAGCCGCCGCCTGCCCACAGCCCTGTCGTCCGCCTTGTTTACGACAGAGCCGCGCTTCTTCGCGACTACGCGCTCGGCGAGGGCCCGCTCGTCCGTGTCCTCCTCCTCGAAGACCTGCTCTATGACCGGAAGCGCCACCTCCCTCGCGACACCCTTCGCGTACAGCTCTTTGGCCATCCGACGAATGCCCATGGGCCGATGAGCGATGCGGTCGCGCACGTAGGCGCTCACGAACGCCTCGTCATCCACGAGCCCTACCGCGCACAGCCTCTCCATCGCCGTTTCGATCGTCGCTTCGGCGAAGCCGCGGCTGACCAGCTTGCGGCGAACCTCGCGGCCGGTTCGCTGGCGATACGACAAAAAGTTCAGCGCCGCGTCTATGGCGCGGCGCTGGACCTCCTCCGATAGGCCGGAGGCTGCGTTCTCCTCACGTTCGTCGCTTTCCATGGCCGGGTCAGCGCGGTGCGGCGGTCACGCCCTGCGCCTAGGATTCCTCGTCAGCCTCCTCGGCGTTCTCCTCCGTCTGGGCCCCGATACCCACGGCCTCGCGTATCTTCTCTCCTACTTCTCCGGCCATGTCGGGATTCTCATCGAGGAAGCTCTTCGCATTCTCTCGGCCCTGGCCGATCCTCTGCTCTCCGTACGAGAACCACGCGCCGGACTTCTTGATGATCCCGTGTTCCGCGGCAAGATCGACCAACTCGCCGGCCCGGGAGATACCCTGGCTGAACATGATATCGAACTCTGCCTGGCGGAACGGCGGGGCACACTTGTTCTTCACGACCTTGACCCGCGTGCGATTCCCTACCTGATCGTTGCCGTCCTTGATCGAGGCAATACGCCGGATGTCCAGCCTGAGCGACGCGTAGAACTTCAGCGCTCGGCCTCCCGGCTGCGTCTCGGGATTCCCGAACATCACGCCGATCTTCTCGCGAATCTGGTTGGTGAACACGACCGCGGTCTTCGAGCGGTTGATCGCGCCGGTCACTTTGCGCAGCGCCTGAGACATGAGCCGCGCCTGGAGTCCGACGTGCGACGCGCCCATCTCGCCTTCGATCTCGGCTCGCGGCACAAGCGCGGCCACGGAGTCGATCACGACGACATCCACGGCACCGCTACGCACAAGAACCTCGGCGATCTCCAGCGCCTGTTCGCCGGTATCCGGCTGGGAAACGAGGAGGTTCTCGATATCGACGCCCAGTTTCTCCGCATAGTTGATATCGAGGGCATGCTCCGCATCGATGAACGCGGCGACGCCGCCGCCCTTCTGCGCGTTCGCGATGATGTGCAGGGTCAGCGTCGTCTTGCCTGAGGACTCTGGACCGTAGATCTCGGTGACGCGGCCGCGGGGGATGCCGCCAATCCCGGTGACCGCATCGAGCGCGATAGATCCCGTCGGGATCGACTTCACCTTGACCCGGGCACCTTCGGCACCCATGCGCATGATCGCGCCCTTCCCGTGCTGACGTTCAACCAGGGAGATCGCGACGTTTAGCGCCTTCTTTCTCTCCTCACTCAGCTCCGCAGCCATGTCCCCTCTCCTGTGCTCGTAAGCGACGCCGCCCTGGAAATCCCCCATCACGGCTTAGGAATGCAATTGCGACTCACACTAGCCCGCAGTGCTCAAACGATTATCAACCGCCGCCACCGTCCGCCAGCGCCGCGAAAGCCGCGCAGGCCCGCTCCATGCCAGCATCGTCCACGTCTATGTGCGTCACGGCGCGCAGGCGACGTGGTCCCGTCGCCAGAAGCCACACGCCTTGCTTCTCGAGGAAGCCGACGACATCGGCAGGCTCGAGGTCGTACCGCCCGATATCGATCATGATGATGTTCGATTCGGGCGGTACGACGTCGAAGCCATCCAGGCCATCCACGAACTCGGCCAGCCGCCGAGCACGTGCGTGGTCGTCCGCCAGCATGGGCAGATTATGATCCAAAGCGAACAGCGCCGCTGCCGCCAGGATGCCTACCTGCCGCATTCCGCCGCCCAGCCGCTTCCGCAGCGTCCAGGCTCGGCCCATCGCCTCGGCGCTGCCCGCCAAAGCCGAGCCGATCGGCGCGCCTAGCCCCTTGGAGAAACAGACCATCACCGTGTCTGCCAGGGCAGCGTAGTCCGCCAACGGAACGCCCGTCGCGGCCGACGCGTTCCACAGCCGCGCGCCGTCCAAATGGAGCGGCAAGCCGTGCTCGGTCGCCAGCTCGCGCAGCCCCCGCAACACCTCCAGCGGCATGACCTTTCCGCCCGCCATGTTGTGCGTGTTCTCGGCACAGATCAGCGAGGTCCTCGCCAGATGCCGGCTTTCCGGTCGGATGCTCGTAGTGGAAAACGTGCGCGTTGGCTTCACAGATCGCTTCCGTTCCCTGCTCGGCGTTCAGAAGGATACCGACCTGGTTGGCCTGTGTCCCGCTGGGGAAGAACAACGCTGCCTCCTTTCCCAACAGGGCTGCCAAGCGTTGCTGAAGGCGTACGGCGGTCGGATCGTCGCCCAGCACATCGTCGCCGACCTCGGCCTCCGCTATGGCGCGGCGCATTCCCGGCGACGGGCAGGTCACTGTATCGCTACGCAGATCCACGACGTCGTAATCGGTCATTTGACTCGGCGTGAAGATTGGACTGGCCGGCTGACG
>JBDHHL010000529.1:0-5883 GCA_039589375.1 Gemmatimonadota bacterium
CTCGATCGCTTCTTTGACGAAGAAGCCGATGGCAAGGACGCCGGCGGTGACGCCCAGCAACAACAGCCCTCTTCCCCCCAGCCAAAACTCGAGGTCAATGGTCTTCTTCGCACGTTCCGCGGCCGTGGCGGCTTGCCAGGCTTCGCGTGGTTCCGGCCCCGACGGCGGTTGGGTGGGTGGCGTCTGCGGTTGGGCCGCCGGCTCGACCGGGGGCGCCGACGTCTGCGAAGACGGGCGAGCCGGTGGCGCTTCGACGACGCCCGACTCGCGGCTCACGACTTCCTGTCTGACGCGGTGAAGCTCGTGGCGCAGCTCGTCCAACTGACGTTGGAGCATGTCAAGCCGCGAATGCAGACTGTCTCGCTCTTGTTCGGCCATTGGAGGACCCGCCATCGAAGTCGAGGTAGAACCGCTCGCCGTGGCTGATGCCCGTCGCACGCGGGAGAGTGGCGAGTTGCGCTTGAATTATGGTGTGGCGGATCAAGTCGGCGCAATCGAGGCGCGACCGGTCGCCTCCCCCGGCTAGCGGAAACGCCTCGTGATCTTGTCGATGGCCGCGACGAGGTCCTCCGGATCCTTCGCCGTCTCCCGGAAAGAGGCGAGTACCTCGCGAGGCAAAACCGGGTCGAGCGGCGATGTTCGGGCGAGGGCTGGCGGTCGCTCCGGACGTACCTCAACTTGTGGCGTCGGGACTCGCGGGTGGTCGGTTGCCCCATCGCTGCGCGCTGGCCATGATGACCGCTCACCCGGACTTCAGCGGAACCTGAGGAGGTACTGAATGAAGTACTATCTTCCCGAACCTCAGCAAGATCCGGCCGCAACGACGGTTCCCAAGCTGCAACCCTGGGGCGAGACGCGCGTCGTCGGGCAGTCGCTGCCACGCGTTGACGCCTACGAACGGGTGAGCGGCACCGCCGTGTACACGCTGGACCTGGCCCTTCCGGACATGCTGCACGCGGCGATCGTCCGCTGTCCGCACGCGCACGCGCGGGTCCAACGCGTGGATACGAGCCGGGCCGAGACAATGCCCGGAGTTCGCGCCATAATCACGGCCTCGACGGCGGGGGCGGAGCTGCCGTGGCATTTCGGAGGCGGAGGAGCTACGAGCACGCTGTTCGACGACCACTGCCGGTTCGCCGGCGAAGAGGTGGCGGCCGTCGCGGCCGAGGCGCCGCACCAGGCGTGGGACGCGGCGCGCGCGATCGAAGTTGAATACGAGGTCCTGCCCTTCGTAATCGATCCGGAGCAGGCATTGCAACAGGACGCTCCGGCGGTGCACGATAACGGCAACCTCCTCGATACCAGCACCTACGAGCGCGGGGACGTCGAAGCCGGCTTCGCAGAGGCGGACGTCGTGCTGGAGGAGACCTACCGGACGCCCTGCGAGATCCACGCTCCGATGGAGACGTTCGTCTCCGTCGCCCGCTGGGATGGCGATCGGCTGACGGTCTGGGACTCGACACAGGGCGTTTTCGGCCGGCAGTCACAGCTCGCGAGCTATTTCCGTCTACCGATCAGCTCCGTTCGAGTCATCTGCCCATTCATGGGCGGCGGCTTCGGCAGCAAGCTGAGCACGGGCAAATACACCGTGATCGCCGCGCTAATGGCACGCATGACGGCGCAGCCGGTGAAGGCGGCGCTGACGCGCGAAGAGTCGTTCCTGTCGGAAGGCAACCGGCCGGCCAACGTGATCAAGCTGAAGGCGGGAGTAAAGCGGGATGGCACGCTGACGGCGCTGGAAGGCTCGTTCCTGGGCAGCGGCGGTGCGTACCCGGCGGGCGCCGTATCGCCGGGCCTGGTGCAGATGCTCTACCGGTGCGCGAACGTTCGCACGGAGAGCACCTTGACGTACATCAACGCCGGGAAGGGGCGCGCCTTCAGGGCGCCGGGCTACCCGAACTGCGCCTGGGCGTTGGAGCAGATGATGGACGCGCTCGCGGAAGAGACCGGGATGGACCCGGCAGAGTTCCGCCTCAAGAACATCGCCACTACCCTGCAGACGCGCGACGACATGCCGTACACCAGCATCGGCCTGAGCGAGTGCATCAGCGAAGGCGCCCGGGCCTTCGGCTGGGAGAGCGGGCGCCAGGGGCCGAGCGAGGACGGCCACCTGCGGCGCGGCGTCGGGATGGCCGCCGGTATGTGGGGCTATCCGGGCGACCCGCGCGCTACCGTGATCGTCAAACTGTTCGCCGATGGGAGCGTCAACCTCAACATGGGCGCCAGCGACATCGGCACGGGCACGAAGACCGTGATGGCGATGGTCGTGGCCGAGGAGTTGGGCGTACCGCTCGAACGAATCGGGATCGAGCACGCCGACACCGGCACCACCCAGCCGGCACCCGCCAGCGGCGGAAGCCAGACGATGCTCGTATCGGCGCCCGCCGTGCGGGCGGCCGCCAATGAGGTCAAGGAACAGTTGCTGGAGATCGCCGCGGCCGAATTGGAGCGGCCCGCTGACCAACTGGTCCTGCGCGACGGCATGGTCGTGCCAACGGATGACGAGGAAGCGGCCGTCTCGCTGGCACAGCTACGCGGCCTGCGGCGCCGCCAGGTCATCATGGCGCTCGGTCGACGCCACCCGCACCCCGAGGGCAAGATCGCGCTACCGTTCGCCGCGCAGTTCGCGGAGGTCGAGGTCAACACGCTGACCGGCGAGGTGCGCGTCGTGCGGTTGGTCGCAGCGCACGACAGCGGACGCGTCCTCAACCGGCTGACCTATGAGAACCAGGTCTTCGGCGGCATGACGATGGGCGTCGGTTTCGGGCTGACCGAAGACCGGGTGCTCGATTCACAGACCGGCAACGATCCAAACGACACGGAGGCTAACACGACGGGATGCAAGGGCCTCGGCGAGCCTGCCACCATCCCGACCGCGGCGGCGATCGCCAACGCCGTCTATCACGCCGCCGTCGTCCGCGTCACCGATGCTCCTATCACCGCCATGCAGATGGTTCGGTTGCTGGCCGAGAAGCGAGGAGAGTGAGCCATGCTGCCCATCTTCGATTACGTACGTCCCGGTTCGCTTCGTGAAGCGCTCGAGCATGGCGCCTCGGATGGCGCCGTCCTGCATGCCGGTGGCACCGACGTGCTGGGCTGCCTGCGTGACGGTGTGTACTCCGCCGACAAAGTGGTGGCGATCGCGCAGCTGGACGAACTGCGCGGGATCGAGACGACCCGTGACGGCGGTCTCCGCATCGGCGCGTTGACCACACTGGCCGAGATCGCCGCGCATCCGCTCATCGGCGAGCGTTACGCGGTCCTGGCGCAGGGCGCCGCCTCGGCGGCCAGCCCTCAACTACGAAATCAAGGCACGATCGGCGGCAACCTCTGCCAGCGGCCGCGCTGCTGGTACTTCCGCGGCGAATTCCACTGCCTGCGCAAAGGCGGCGAGATGTGTTACGCGGTGGCCGGCGCCAACGAGTACCACTGCATCTTCGGCGGCGACGGCTGCTACATCGTCCATCCCTCGGACACGGCTCCGACGCTGGTCGCTCTGGGCGCCAGCTTCCGCCTGGTCTCGCGAAGAGGTGACCGCACGGTTCCGGCGGAATCCTTCTTCGTTCTGCCGGCCGACGACGTCCGGCGCGAGACCGTTCTACAACCAGGCGAGCTGCTGGCCGAGGTCCTTCTGCCGCCGCCGGGCGACAACGTCCACAGCACGTACCGCAAGGTGCGAGCGCGGGGTGCCTGGGACTTCGCGCTGGCCGGCGTGGCGGCCGTGCTAGAGATGGAGGACGGTCGAGTGGGCAGCGCCCGGTTGGTGCTCTCCGGCGTCGCGCCGATTCCGTGGCGGGCTGTCGAGGCGGAACGCGCGCTGGCAGGCAATCCGCTGAACTCGGTAACGATCTCTCGCGTCGCGCAAGCGTGCGTCGCCGACGCCCGTCCGATGCCGTACAACGGCTACAAGGTCGACCTGGTACGTGGCGTGGTACAGGAAACGCTCGAATCGCTAGCGTGACGTTCGTGCTGGAGATCCGGCGGACCGGTGATTGACGAAAGAGGCGAAACAATGAGCGAAGATTCTGGAAAGCGGGATAGCTCGGGCCGCGGTCTCAGTCGCCGCGCCTTCATTGGCACGGTCGGAGCGGGGACGATCGGCGCCGCCGTCGCCGGCACGGCCGCGCCGGCACAAGCGGCCCCGCCCGCGCAGACCGACGGCCTCGAGCCGCTGGAGCTGATGATCAACGGCCGCAAGGTCGCGTTGCGCGTCGAGCCCCGCTGGACGCTGCTCGATGTGCTGCGCGATAACCTGGAGATGACGGGCACGAAGCTGGGTTGCGGCCGCGGCGAGTGCGGCGCCTGCACCGTGCTGGTGGACGGGCTGCCGCGCTACGCCTGCATGACGCTGGCTCTCGAAGCCGAAGGAAGCGACGTGGCCACCGTCGAAGGGCTGATGCAGGGTGAGGATCTGGGAACGGTGCAGCAGTCGTTCGCCGACGAGGACGCCTTCCAGTGCGGCTATTGTACGCCGGGCCAGGTTTGCGCCGCCGAAGGGCTGCTGAAAGGGAACCCGAATCCGACCCCGGCCGAGATCCAGGAGGGCATGAGCGGGAACCTGTGCCGCTGCGGCACCTACGACCACATCTTCAAGGCCGTCCGGCGCGCGGCGGAGGTTCGCAGCTCCGGCTAGACATCAGGACACAGGCTATCCGGATCCATCGACCGATCGAAAGCGTGTCGGCAAGCACCCGGAACTATCTTTCCAGTCGGCCATAGCGCTCGAGGATCGCCTGCAGCCGATCGTGCGGGATCGCGTAGACGCGATTCCCGTTTATCCCCTCCACCGTGCGGGCGGCAACCATGGCGTTGACGATCGCCTCTTCAACCACGGCTACGGTCGCCTCGAACAACGGCGTCATCCGCGAGTTCGGATACATCTCGACCGGCGCCACTTCGCTGTCATGCCACCCCTGTTCGTTGGCCGTCGAGAACGCGATGAAGATGTCGCCCGAGCCGTTGCTCGCGATCCCGCCGACCCTCCCGATGCCCATGGGCACCCGGCGCGCCAGCCGCTTCAGCTGATGCGGTAGCAGCGGCGCATCGGTGGCCACCACGACGATGATCGATCCGGATTCTCCCCCGTCACCCGCACCGCCGTACTCCGGCATCAAGTCCGCCAGCTCGAGACCCACCGGTGCACCGGCGATCCTCAGGCCGCGCCGCCCTCCGTAGTTGCACTGCACCAGCGCGCCGACCGTGTAGGAGCCGACGAGCCGCGAAGACGTCCCGATCCCGCCTTTGAACCGGTGACAGATCATCCCGGTGCCTCCACCTACGTTGCCTTCCGGGACAGGACCCGAGCGCGCTCCATCCAGCGCTTCGAAGGCGTGCTCCTTCTTGACGTGGAACCCGTTGATGTCGTTCAGCGTCCCGTCCCAGGTCTCGGCGACGACAGGCAGAGACCACCAAACCTGTCGGCCCAGCCGGTCGTAGGCCCGGCGATCTCGCATCCACTCGATCACCGCGTCGTGTACGACGCCCACGCTGTGCGTGTTGGTGATCATGACCGGACCTTCCAAGAACCCCGACTCGTCCACCCACGTCGTGCCCGTCATCTCTCCGTTGCCGTTCAGCGAATACCAGCCCGCAAAGACCGGGACGACGTCCTTCCCGCGCGGCAGGATGGCGGTGACCCCGGTCCGAATCGGCCCCCGCCCCACCTCCAACGCGCCCTCGCCTTCAATCAGAGTCAGGTGTCCGACTTCCACACCCGCCACGTCGGTGATCGCGTTCAGCGGCCCCGGCTCTCCGTCGAATGGGATGCCGAGATCCCGGGCCCGCACCGATTGAGCGCTCGCGACGTTCACGGACACGACCATGAGCGCGAAGAACAGAGTGCAACCATGCTTTATCATTGCGGACCTTCCTTGTAGAACACCA
>JBDHHL010000530.1:0-3113 GCA_039589375.1 Gemmatimonadota bacterium
GCTACTGCTGACGCCTCTACTGGTCGCGGCCAACGTGCCCGCAGAAGCGGATGAGTATGTGTGCACGCCGGCGAAGGTGGTCGAATGCGACTCTGATCTGAACTGCGGACTTCCCGCACCGCAGTTGCTTCCCCCGACGTTCTTCCACGTGGACTTGGACGATCGCGTGATAACGTTACTCGGGCCGGCGGAACGAAGGGGAGAAACGACCCAGATCAGACATATGGAGCGTGACGGCGATCGGGTGATCATAGGAGGTGTCCAAGCAGGACGAGCGTGGTCGATGATCTTGGCAGAGAGTGAGGGCCGTATGACCCTCACGGTGAACCTCGGCGACGCCGGCTGGGTCATCTTTGGGCAGTGCATCCCGGCGGACCAGTTGTCGCCGTAGCTGGCTGTCCTCGGCGGGATGTAGTGGCTGTCGCAAAAGACGAAGGAGCAGAAGTAGGAGAAGATTCCAATGCCGGTGGCGGATCGGCGTAGGACTTTCCGACCGCCACCTGGAGTATCGCCATGCGGAGATCACTGTTTACACTCGCTCTTCTGGCCCTTACCGCCGGGTACCTGCCCGCCCAGGAATCCAGCCGGGTCCTCAACGGATACGAGTTCATCCCGTCCCGGATCGTGGCCGACCCGTTTGCCATCACCTACTTCGGCACCACAACGGGTGGTGGGATGGCGTTCGATCTCAACACCCCTTTCATCGACGTGGATGGTGACACTATTGGTACACTGACCGGCGATGTCGCTTTCATGGCCCTGGGCTTCGAGTACCAGCAGCGGTTCGGCAAGTGGTTGGCCATGCGTTTCGCCTTCTCCGGCACCGGGCGCATAGGGACGGACGAGCAGTCGATGCTGGCCCAAGGCGTGACGGGAACGTTCGCGTGGGGTCTGGGTGCGACGGCGAGGATCTATCAGAGCCGGAAGGTGATCATATCCGGCGCCATCGATTTCGGGCGCTCGGAGATCGTCGGCCTCGATGCCTTCGGGTTTGCGCAAAGCGTCATCGACAATGGCGGACTGACCGAGGACAACTCGCTGGTGGCGTCGGCGAATGCGATCAGCGGACTACTCGGCGCGCGGCTCGGCTGGGCGCCGGCGTCCTGGATCGGCGTCACCGCCGTCCTAGAAGGCGGCAGAGGCGATCTGACCGAGTCGGATGCGGAGACCGTCTTGGGAGGCGGCGGCACGGTCGGAGTTGATCTCAAGAAGCTGAACATGATCCCCATCGGGATCCTGCTCAGCTTCGACACGGAGGGTTTCGCGCAGCGCGGAGCCGATCTGGCTACACGTTCGAACGGCTATGGGCTGGGAGTGTTCTGGACCGGGTGGGAGGATTTCATCATCGGGCTCGAGACGACGATGCGGGTACTGAACCGGCGTGATGCCGAGGATGACTTCGAGGCGTTTGTCGCATCATTTAATCTCCGGTACTGGCCTTGAGGGACGAGTATACAGGTAGACGGGTAGACGATAGGAGGGAGGACGAGGGAGAGCTTCTAGAAGGTGTGAGAACTTTCTTGTCATTTGTCACCGGGTCCTTGTCGATTTCTAGTGCTCGATCCTGTACAGTATGTCGCCGCTGTCGCGCGAGCCGGTCTCGGCTTGCAGCGTGAGCTTGCGGGAGATGAGGTAGCGCACGCGGATGACATCGATGGGCTCGAACAGGCCGACCCCGTAGGCCACGTACAGCTGGGGCGACAGGTACTTTCCGGCGTAGAAGGCGGCGTCCTGCTGACGGGCGCCGGCCTCGACTCGAGCGTCGTCGAGCCCGACCTTCGAAGCCATGCTCATCGCCAGGATATTGCCGCCGAGAAGGGCGGCGGCGCTACCCGCCTGAGCTTGCTGAGCATCCGAGCTTTGCTCCGAGGAGCGCCCAAACAGGACGTAAGAGAGGACGGACGACTCCGACATGGCAGGATCAGACCAGACCTCGACGTTGAGCGATTGCAAAGACCCGCCGATGATGAATCCAGCCCGCACCCCATCGGTGGCGCGGCGATAGGCTCTCACGCTCACGGCCGGGTCGTCGATGGGGCCAGCGAAGACCAGGCGGCCGGGATCGATGGTCAGGTTCTGACCGTAGCCTCTGTACACGCCTTCCCTCAGTACGAGCTCGCCTCGGCCCTGGGTTGGCACGCCCGGCCTTTCGGTCAGTTGGAGCGACCCATCGAGGTTTGTGGTAAAACCGAAGCCCTTAAATAGAACTGCGTCACCCAGGATGAGTTGAACATTCGCCGATACATCAAGCGGCCTTTTGGGCACGGTGTCTTCTCCGACGAGGACGACGTCGTTGGAGACCGGCACGGCCGTTTCGGGGATCTCGATGATCTCGATGGTTGCGAGCGGGATCGCGACTTGACCCGCGACGTCGATCGATGTGCCGGTCCAGTGAATCTCAAGGTCGGGGGACACGACCAACGTGGTCTGATCGCCCTGCATCGCCAGGAAACGGTCGCCGCGGATCGTCAAGCGTCCGGGCTTCTCTTGCGACGGTATGACCGGGGCGTTGCCCTCGATCTCCAGGCGTCCGTCACCGGAGGCCAGCCCCCCTCTGATGTCGAGTTGGCCCTCGGGGCTGGCTGCGGCCGTCAGTTCGATCTCTCTAAGCTGGACCCCTAACGTCGGCACGTCGGTCTGTCCGCGAATGCGGTACTGGCCGCTAATCTCGTTCTCGGCCACCGTGCCGCGGATCGCGAGGTCCGCCTCAAGCCGACCTTCCGTCTCCGAGATCTGGTCGAGGAACGCGTCGAACAGGCTGAGGTCGATCTCCCCCGCCACTTCGGCTTCCAAGGGCTGAGCGTCAAACCGTTGGGCAAGACTGGTGTACTCCGGCAACGCGATGGTGCCCGAGAGCGTCGCGTGTGGAGGGCTATCGGGTCTAGCTGCAGCCAGGTCCACTCGGCCCCTCAGGCCATCACCGTCCACCCACACTTCTATCGAGGGATCGACGAATTGCAGGGGGCGTACATCGTCATTGACGGTTCGTACCAGAGCCGCGTTCTCTGGGATGACGTCGAGTTGTGCGGTCAGTTCTCCATCGATCGCGGCCGAAGCCGAGAGCGACCCGTCCAGCGAGCCTCTCAACCGCGTTCCTTCCGGCAAAAATCGGT
>JBDHHL010000531.1:0-3105 GCA_039589375.1 Gemmatimonadota bacterium
GGACAGGTCCCCACAGCGGTGTTCCGGCCTTCGATAACATGGATCTGGCCGATCGGAGGCCGGCGCTAGAGGAAGGGATGGCCAAGGCCCTCGCCGAGATCGACGCGATCGCCAACACCCCGGAACCACCGACCTTCGAGAACACGATCGTCGCGATGGAGCGCACCGGCCAAGAGCTAGACCGCGTGTCGACCTACATGAGGATCTGGAGCTCCAACCTATCGTCGCCCGAGTTCCGCGAGATCCAGATGGAGATGGCGCCGAGGCTGGCTGAGTTCAATACGCAAATCATCCAGAACGAACTACTCTTCGACCGCATCGCCTGGGTGTATGAGAGCGACGAGGCGAAGGATCTGCGTCCCGACCAGAAGCGCCTATTGCAGCTGGTCTACGACCGGTTCGCGCGAAACGGGGCGACCCTGGCGGGAGCAGCGAAGGCGCGCTACGCGGAGATCAACCAGCGCCTGGCGCAATTGCACACTCAATTCGGCAACAACGTGTTGGCGGATGAAGAGGGTTATGTGACGTACCTCAGGGCGAACCAGTTGGGCGGTCTGCCGGAGTCATTCGTTGCAGCGGCGGCAGCGGCGGCGACGGAACGGGGCCGTGCCGGCCGGTACGCCGTGACCAATACACGTTCGTCGATGGACCCCTTCCTAACGTTTTCGGATGAACGCGATCTGCGGGAGCGCGTGTGGAGGACGTACTACAGCCGCGGCGACAACGGCGATGAGAACGACAACAACGCGGTGATCGCGGAGATCCTGGCGTTGCGCGATGAGCGTGTGAAGCTTCTGGGCTACGAGAACTACGCCGCCTGGCGACTTGAGAATCGCATGGCGAAGACTCCGGAGCAGGCCTTCGACCTGCTGGAGGCCGTGTGGCAGGCGGCGCTGGCTCGGGTCGAGGAAGAGGTCGCCGACATGCAGGCGATCGCGGACGCCGAGGGCGACAGGATCACGATCGCCCCCTGGGACTACCGCTACTACGCGGAGAAAGTACGCAGGGCGAAGTACGACCTCGACTCCGACGAGGTGAAGCAGTACCTGCAGCTCGACAACCTGATCGAGGCCATGCACTTCGTAGCGGGCGAGCTGTTCAATTTCGAGTTCACGCCGGTTCCGGAGGGCTCCGTTCCGGTCTTCCATGAAGACGTGAACGTCTGGGAAGTGAAGGACAGGAGGTCCGGCGATCATGTCGGCGTCTGGTACCTCGACCCCTTTGCGCGTCCGGGCAAGCGGTCCGGCGCCTGGGCGACGTCGTATCGCAGCTATGAGACCTTCGACGGCAAGAAGACACCGCTCGGCTCTAACAACTCCAACTTCATCAAAGGAGCACCGGGCGAGGCGGTTCTTATCTCTTGGAACGACGCGGAGACTCTGTTCCACGAGTTCGGGCATGCGCTGCACTACCTGTCTTCCAAGGTCGCCTACCCGACGTTGAACGGCGGGGTACGCGACTACACGGAGTTCCAGTCTCAGCTGCTGGAGCGCTGGCTCCTTACCGACAAGGTGATCGACAACTACCTCCTGCACGTCGAAACCGGCGAGCCGATCCCGGACGAGTTAGTGCAGAAGATCAAGAACGCGGCGACGTTCAATCAGGGCTTCGAGACGACCGAGTATCTGGCTTCGGCGCTGCTGGACATGATGTACCACACGATGGATCCTGCCGGCCTCGACCCCGACGCGTTCGAGCGCGACGCGCTCGCGCAGCTGAACATGCCGGAGGAGATCGTCATGCGTCACCGGAGCCCGCACTTCGGCCACATCTTCTCTGGGGAAGGCTACTCGGCCGGCTACTACAGCTACATATGGGCGGACGTGCTGACGGCCGATGCGGCGGAAGCGTTTGCCGAAGCGCCGCGCGGCTTCTACGACCAGGACCTCGCGGCGAGGATGGTCGAGCATCTGTTTTCGGTCCGGAACGCGGTGGATCCGGCGGACGCCTACCGGACGTTCCGTGGTCGCGATGCGACGATCGATGCGTTGATGCGAGATCGCGGGTTCCCGGTTCCCGAGTAGGCAGCGGATCAGCATAGGAGTGCTCAATAAGCGAGCCCTGCCGCCCGATGTGGGTAGCAGGGCTCGTTTTCTGCCCTGCAAACCGGCCAGATCTACAATCAACCGATGATCGGCAGCGCGACGTGGGAAGCGTGCGTCGCGCTCCGATAGACTCGCATCGTAGGCGGCGGCGAGACCGGTGGCCCCTCCGTGTTGTCTGCATCCGCACCCGTGATAGTGACTCGGATCCGATGACCGGCGTTGAACACAGTGGCCGTGGGGTGAAGGTCCATGACCAACTCGGTCGGTTCGTCGGACGGCAACGGAACTCGGTCCGACTCGAAGCTCCGCTGATAGGGGAGCCCCATGTTGTCCCAAGGCGCATCGTCGAGATTGCGATGAGAACCACGTAGTACACCCTCGGTGATGTATCGTACAGCCCCTTCCCCATCCACTTCTTCGAGCAACACATGGAAGTCTGCGTCGCCCCCAGTCGCCGTCACGTAGAGCGTCACGACGGGATGCCCGACTACCGTCATGTCGCTTTCCAGCGGCGGTGTCGTGTAGGTCAGCGCCTTTCGATCGTTGGCGGCCAACTCTGAGTAGGACATCATCGGACCGCCGACGGCATTGTCCCAGCGCGAGCTCGCCCCGGTCGTAGTCGTCGGGTCCACGGTGTAAGCGTCGTGAGCATCGCGGTCTGCCGGCAAGGATACGGTCAGGCCGCCGTCGTTGACGGACTCGACGCTGCCTGAGGGTCCGCCGCCGAGATAGAGAATCTGCGTCTCCGCCTCCGCGGGAGGCCACGTATCGGCGGATCGCCAGCGCCACGCGCCCGGGTCCTCCATCACCGCGTAATGGATCGGCGGCTCCTCCGTGACCCCATTGTCGATCCCCTTGAGCCAGTAATCGAACCAGCGATGCTGCTCGTTGGTGACCAAGCGCCACCGTTCAGCCATGAGCGCGCTGTCGGGCATGGCCCCATGCGACCAGGCGCCGATGGCCAACTTTTGTGGGCCTTCGTAATTGGCATACCACAGCGTGGCGTCGGCGACGAACACATCGAACCAGCCGTTGAAGTGATAAGCCGGGACCTTGGCTT
>JBDHHL010000532.1:0-3088 GCA_039589375.1 Gemmatimonadota bacterium
GGCGCTAATCAGCGGATTATTAGAGACTGATGGTCTCGAGGCTGCGATGGGAGGAAGTCATCTGGATAAGCCTCATCCTCTGAAGTTATGACCCAACCCGCCTGAGATCGACAAATGGGTCAGGAGTACCCACGAGGTAGCTAGGGCCCCAACCTGGCGCTTTGGCAGTCACTTGCCCGCGGGTATCTGATTTCCAATCAGTCAGCCCGTGATTCGGTTCCCCGACAGCGCAACTCGGCCCTTGATGCCCGCCAAGAGTCATTCGATGGTTCGAGTCCTACATGGGGAGCCAGTTCGGACGAAAGGTAGAACTTTCCGGTAAGGGATGTGGCGTGGAAGTCGGTGAGGCGCGGATCCCGTTGGGTCGAATCATCCTCATGGGAGCACCGACTCCCAGGGACGTTCATCTGAGCGTCGTAGGTTACTAGCTGGTTGTGATCGATCTGGATTGCCCGTTCGCGACCCTGTGCGATGAACCGTACTACTCGAAGGTCTGCGTTCAGGGTGGCCAGGCGTTCCTTAACGGTGCTGGCTCGACCTGCGAACCCGTCGCAGTCGAGGAAATCCCCTGGTCAGCGATCAAAGCTCTGTATCGGTGAGCTGTTGCCGCAGGGCTGCGTTCTCCGGCGCCAGAGTTGTTTGCGGCAACAACACAGCCCGCAGGAAAGCGAGCCCGTATGAGTGTATGCATCATGCGAACGACCATACCACGGCGGGGAAGTTGTCCGACGGCAAGGCGTTACGAGTATTCGCGGAGTGCGAGGGGGATAGTCATCGAATCAGCTCGTTCTTGGACAGCAATGAGAAGTATAATAAGACTATCGGTAAATGCACTGCCGCCCCGGCGCACAGAAGGAGGAATCCGCATGCCACTCCCTGCGCAAATGACTGTTCTGATTCTCTGCCTAGGGTTCTTCGGCTTGATGACTGCAACGGCCCAGCCGGCAGAGGCGCTCCCCAACGATGACGAACTCAAACGAGACAAGGACATTGTCGCGAACTGGAACTTCCAGGCTGTACATGGTGATCATGTGCCGAGCGAGGCCACCGGTGGATTGAACGGCTGGAACCACGGTGCCGAGTGCGTCGACGGAGCAATGGCATTCGACGGAATGGACGATTACATTTCCATCCGCCCGCATCGTAAAATCGCGTCGCTCTCCAGGGGCACGATCTCGGTCTGGTTCAAGTTCGACTCGATCCCGTACGGCGAACAGAACGTCCAGCCCATCTTCTATTTCGGCGATGCCGATGGCGGTACGGACAACACGAGCGTCATCATCGAGATCGGCCACTTCTGGGACGACGTGAAGGTGACGGCGCTCTACTTCACCATCTTCGGGGTACCGGGCCAGAAGCCGACTTTTTGCTTCGACTCCAATTTCGATCTCATGGTCGACACTTGGTATCACTTCGTCGCCGTCGTGGGCGAGGATTCCAACACGGGGTATCTCGACGGCATCGAACTGGTGAATCGGAACTACAATTTCGGCGGTCCCAACGATTCTGTTTTTTTCGAGAACGTGCCGAACGTTGGAGCGTGCTTCATCGGGAAGGGCTATTTCGCGAACTTTCCCAACCCGTGCTACTTCGATGGCACGATCGATGATGTTCGAATCTATCGAGAGCCTCTCGATGCTGCGAACGTGGCGCATCTCTTCCAGGAGGGACGGAGCAAGGACGAATCGAGAAACCTCGCCGTAACGCGACGATACATCGCCGGCGCTTCATCCGCTGCCTCCCTTGAGATCCGTCGCGATCCAAGCGTCGCGGCGACCCGCATCCGATTCTCGCTATCAGAGCGGACTTCCGCCAGGCTTCAGATCTTCGGCGTCGACGGCCGCCTCGTCTCGAGCTTGCTGAACGAGGAAGTCGGACCGGGCACGCGCGAGGTCACCTGGAATGGCAGGGACGGTTCCGGGCGTCCCGTGTCCTCAGGCGTCTATTTTTGTCGTCTGGAGACGAGCGGATCGATCCTCGCGAGGAAGTTGATTCTCAGCCGATAGGTTGGCCGCGCACTGTCCGAAGACTCGATGTGACGTAGCCCCCACGGATCGGTCCAGGTAGTATATTCATCTGGATCGGGCACCGGCAGTGGGTTTTCCGAGTCCCGCAAGCGGCATCCAGCCGAATAGATCATTGCCAAGCTTCGAGCAGCTCAAGTCGCTCTCGGTAAGGGGTAGACCGCGTCCCAGGTCTGTCGTCAGATCGGCGTTACCGAGCACACCTACTAACGTTGGCGAAAAGAGTACGAGGAATTGGCGGAAGTAAAGGAATGGGCTAATTTCGCAGATCACCTGGAGCACGATTGGGGTCAAGACCGGAGGTCGGCAACTGTGAGCTAGCAAGAAGTATGACGGACGGCGGCGGGTCAGAGGCGAGAGTTCTCGCACGTGCTCGTTCGCAGTACAATCATTCGTTTCGCAATCCAGAGGAGATGAGGAATGCGAAAGTCAGTGCTTACCGCAGCAGTTTGCGTCGGCGTTTTGGTTATGCTTCAATCAACGGCTCCAAGTCATGGCGAGCCGTCGGACAAGAAACCAGCCACCGAGTCTGTTCCGAAGTTGGAAACTCTCCTCAAGGCAGTCCTCGAAGGGGTCGACGACACAGAAATTATCGTCAGCCGGGTAGCGATACCGCCGAATACATCCCTACCGAAACACTGGCACCCCGGCGAGGAATTCGCATACATTCTTGAGGGCTCCGTTACCCTGTGGCAGAAGGGCAACGACGATATCGTGGGTAAGAAGGGCGATGTAATAAAGGTCCCTTTGAAGCAGGTTCACACTGCGATCACGAAGGAAGAAGGCGCTACAATCCTGGTCTTTCGCGTGCACGAACGGGGCAAACCCGAGCGCGTTCCCGTGGAGGACCACTGAAGAGATATTGTGATCGCTACCGTTAGTGAATGGTCATTCTACTCAGGGTTGCTTTCTGAGCGAGAGTTGCAGGGCTATTCTCTGATAAAGCTGGGTCCCCGGATCGGAGATTTCTCGAACTGACATAGCCCCCACGGATCGATCCAGGTAGTATCCTCACTTTTAGCCTGGATCAAGTGACGTACCCTTACGGAACGGCCCCGGGAGAT
>JBDHHL010000533.1:0-3935 GCA_039589375.1 Gemmatimonadota bacterium
GCCACCAGCACCATTGGCACCTGCTCCCAGGAAAGTTCGCGGAAGCAAGACACGATGAGCTGGCCGGTCGCCGTCTCGTAGTCCCCCTGCACCGCTGCCTGGGTCATGACCTCCGTGCAGGGCACGTCTTCGGGCAACAGATCGGCGTGCGCCGTGCCAAGGATCGGGATCGGGCGCCGCGCCTGCGCCCAGGCGACGGCGAAGGTCGAATGAGTGTGGGCGACGCCGCCGATGCCGGGAAACTCACGGTAGAGCACGGCGTGGGTGGGCGTGTCGGAAGACGGGCGCATGCGGCCCTGCACCGTCCGCCCCTCGAAGTCGACCACTGCCATGTCCGCCGGCTCGAGGTTATCGTACGGTACGCCGCTCGGCTTGATGGCGAAGACGCCCCGCTCTCGGTCGGCCGCGCTGACGTTACCGAAGGTGTACAGGACCACTCCGCGGCGGTGCAGCTCCTGGTTGCACGACCAGGCGATCTCCTTCAGTTCCCGATAGTCGTCCATCACGGCCCCCGTGGCGTGAAGTCCTCCTCGACGAAGCGGCCGAGCCGTTCGTAGCGCTCGTACAGCTCGCGGTACAGGGCGGCACGTTGCGGGTCGGGCTTGTACTCGGTCTCGAACCCGCTGCCCATCGCCGCTTGGCTGGCAGGTATGTCGGCGTGCAGCCCCGCGGCGGTGGCGGCCGCCATCGCGCTCCCCAGCGCGCACGTCTGCTCGGCGCGCGCGACGCGGATCGGCATGTCGAGCACGTCGCACACCGTATCGGAACGCCTTCGACCTGGAAGCGGTCGACGATCTTCTTGGCGCCGAAGGCGGTGGACTCGACCAGTGCTCTGAAGACCCGTGGCGCGTCCGATCCAAGGCTCATTCCGGCGAGCGCGCCCTTCAACGCCTGGTCGGCGAACGGGGTACGCCGCCCGTTCAGCCAGTCGAGCGCCACGACACCCGTCGCATCGGGCGGCAGCGCGGCGGCCGCATCGGAGAGGGAGGTGTGCAGCGCCTCGTCTCCGATTCCCGCTGCCTTGCCCAGGTGCTGTAGCGGCCAGGCCAGCAGGTCGCGGAACCAGGCGTACACGTCGCCGAAAGCCGACTGCCCGGCCTCCATCCCCAACATGCCCGGCAGGATCGATCCATCCACCTGACCGCAGATTCCCCGCACCAGCTTGTCGCCCATCTCGTCCAGCGGCGCTACCAGCATGTCGCAGGTCGAGGTGCCCATGACCTTGCAGAGAATGTAGGGCTCGATCTCGCCGCCAATCGCGCCCAGGTGCGCGTCGAACGCGCCGACCCCGACGGTGACGCCGGTATGCAAACCGAGCCGCTCCGCCCATTCGGATGTGAGTGTGCCCGCTGCGACATCGCACGTCCACGTCTCGCTGTAGAGCCGCTCGCGTAGGCCCTCCAATAGCGGATCGACGCTGATCAGAAAGTCCTCCGGCGGGAGACCCTCGAACGAGGCGTGCCACATCGCCTTGTGCCCGGCGGCGCAGCGGCTGCGCTTCATCGTCAGCGGTTCGGTCGTGCCGGTCAGCACGGCTGTGACCCAGTCGCAGTGCTCGACCCAGGAGAAGGCCGCCTCGCGCACGCGCGGGTTGTTGCGCAGGATGTGGAGGATCTTCGACCAGAACCACTCGGAAGAGTAGACGCCGCCCACGTACTTCGTGACGTCCTCACCGCCCCAAGTGCGTGCGACCTCGTTGATCTCCTCCGCCTCGCCGACCGCGGTGTGGTCCTTCCAGAGGGCGAACATGGCGTCGGGGTCTTCCTCGAAGTCGGGCAGCAAGGCTAGAGGTGTGCCATCGCGGTCCACGGGCCCCGGCGTGGAACCGGTCGTGTCTACCGTGATGCCCGCGATTCGCTCGGCGCTACCGGGCGGCGCCGTGGCGAGCGCCTCGCGCACCGTCGCTTCGAGCCCCTCCAGATGGTCGAGCGGGTGCTGCCGGAACCTGTTGCTCGCCGGGTCGCAGTACCGGTCCTCGCTCCAACGGGTGAACGTGCGAACGGCGCTCGCGACCTCCGCGCCGGTGTCGGCGTCCACGATCACCGTCCGGACCGAGTCGGTGCCGAAGTCGAGACCGATGACCAGTCTGCCTGTGGCCATCGCAAGCCTCCAGATCCCAGAGGTTGCAGTTGGGGTTGGTCACATGGCTGGCAATCTACCCGTCGCGTCGCGCTGCGCTATAGGATTTCCGGAAGCGACGGTCTTTCCCGAGCGGCAGTCCAGAACGCATCTTTGGCG
Source organism: Gemmatimonadota bacterium (assembly GCA_039589375.1). Taxonomy (GTDB): domain Bacteria; phylum Gemmatimonadota; class Gemmatimonadetes; order Palauibacterales; family KS3-K002; genus JASFMO01. The sequence continues at coordinate 2,239 of JBDHHL010000533.1, forward strand.
CAAGCATGAAACGAGTTGCACTTGTCGGCTGGCTGTTCTTTCTCGCTGCGGGTTGTGGTGATGTGGGCGAAGAGATTCCCCTCGTCACGGTTCGCGACAGCGCCGGGATCAGCATCGTCGAGAACAGCGGCGCCGCCTGGAGCGAAGACGAGGCCTGGCGGCTGTCCGATGAGCCCGCGGTCCGCATCGGTCAGGTCGAAGGTGATATCGAGTACCTGCTGATGCGGCCGTTGAGCGCGCTGCGACTGCGCGACGGCAGCATCGTCGTGTCCAATACGGGCACCGAGGAGATCCGCTGGTACGATGCCGAAGGGCGGTTCCTTAAGAGCGCGGGCGGCCGGGGTGGCGGGCCGGGCGAGTTCAGCAACCTGGTGTGGATCTACCCGCTCGGCGACGACACGATCGTTGCGTGGGACGACAACCCTCCCCGGATAGCGTTCTTTCACGCGGACGGGAGCTTTGGCCGCTCAGTGCGGCCCGTGAATCCCGGCGGTGTGCTGCGAGGTGTGTTTCCGGACGGCTCGCTGCTTCAGGCCGGACACATCGACTGGACGAACCGGCCCGCCGAGGGACGCATCCGTCAGCCGGCGCGGGCCTATCGGCTCGATCACCAGGGGGCGATTGCGGACTCACTGCCGGTCTTTCCCGGCCGCGAGTTCTATCTGCAGACGCGTGGCCGCAGCATCGGGCTCAGCCCGCCGCCGTTCGACCGTAAAACGGTCTTTGCGGTCGCTGGCAACGGGTTCTTCGCTGGCAGCCAGGACGACACCGAGATCGGGTACTACGACCTGCACGGCGAGCTGCTCACGCTTCTCCGTTGGCCGGGCGCCGATCGAATCGTGATCGAGGCGGACATCGAGGCGTATCGAAGCCACCATCTCGATCGCGCCCGCGACGAGAATAGACGCCGTAGTACTGAAGAGTGGCTGCAAGGTCAGACCTACCCGGAGCGGTTCCCGGCTTACGGTGACATCGTCGTGGACGGCGAAGGGTACCTCTGGATCGAGCAGTTCCATCCGGAATGGGCGGAGCATCGATTCTGGATGGTGTTCGATGAGGGGCTTCGTTTGCTGGGGACCGTTCGCATGCCCGGGCGGTTCGTCGTGCAGCAGATCGGCAGCGACTTCGTCCTCGGCTACACCTGGGACGAGCTCGATGTCGAGTACGTCCTGCTATATGAGTTGATCAAACGGTAGCCAACTCGAGCGGCTGTTGTGCCGGCCGGCCGTGTCGGTGTCATCATGATAGCGACAGTGCTCGGAGCAGCATGCGCCCGAGAAGATCTTCGAACAACCCGGCGTGCTCGCCGGCCAGTCGCGCAGCGACCTCGCTGACATCCTCGCTGCTCTCCAGCGCGCGCGCCATCTCGCTCGCGAATCTCCCAACGTCGGTGTCTGCGTCGTACGTCATCGTGCCGAGTTCGTCGGTGCGCCCGAGTGCCGCCAGCGCCGCAATCGCGAGAAGGTCCAGTCGGTCCCCGGTTTCCTCTGTCAGACCGGTGGCGTTGACCACCGCTTCGAACGCCGCGCGCGCCCGATCGCGTTCGCCGAGCCGCCCTTCGACGTGACCCAATAGGTATTGTACGAGCCGCTCCTCGGGCTCGTACGGACGGCCTTGCCCCAGGTGTTCGGGCCACTCGAGGGCGGAGCGCAAGTGACGTCGCGCCTCGTCGTACTTGACGCCTTCCAAGGCATCGA
>JBDHHL010000534.1:0-3076 GCA_039589375.1 Gemmatimonadota bacterium
GACGGGCGGGGGCGTGACTTCTATCTGCTCGATAACACGACCGAGGACAATTTCGCGCTCTTCCGCTTCAAGCTGAGCGATGTGCAGATGCTGGCGGCGGAGGGCAGCTTCGAGGCGGACGGTCGGGAGTATGGCTCCGGCAGCCTCATCATCCCGAAGGAAGGGAACCCGGAGGATCTGGCCGATCGTGTCGAAGCCGTCGCCCAGGAGCTCGGTCTGCAGGCGCGCGGAGTGCGCAGGCGTCCCGACGTCGCGACGCACGAGGTCGAGGTGCCGCGTGTGGCGCTGGTGCACACATGGGTCTCCACGCCGCAGGATGCCGGCTGGTGGCGATTCGGTTTCGATCAGATCGGCATCCCCTACGCCTATCTGTCGGAGCAGGACTTGGCTACCGAGAACCTCGCTCGCTTCGATGTCATCATCATGCCGCGAACGCGGGCGAACCCGCAGACGTTGGTTGCCGGCACCACGGAGGCCGGGCCGCCGATCCCGTGGACGCGTAACAGCGACTATCCGAGTCTCGGCGTCATCGATCAGACGGGCGATGTGCGCCGCGGCATGGGTTACGATGGCCTGAAGAACCTGAAACAGTTCATTTCCGATGGCGGAGTCTTCATCACCGAGGGAAGCACTACTGCCCTGCCCATCGATATGGCGATCACGCGCCGGGTCAGCATAAGGCGCACGAACGAGCTGCAGGCGCGCGGCACGGTGTTGAAGGCGGTGGTGGACGACGCGTCGAGCCCGATCGTCTACGGATACGACAAGTCGTTCGCCGTGTACTTCAACCAGGCGCCGATCTTCAACGTCAGCGCCGATGTCAGCAGCCCGTTCATCCCGGACTGGCTGAAGGACGAGTACTGGGAGAAGGAAATCCCGCGCGTCGTCCTGAGCTTCGCGAAGAAGGACATCTTGATGAGTGGAATGCTGCGCGGCGAACGGGAGATTGCCGGCGCGCCAGCGGTGATCGATGTGCCGGTGGGTGACGGGCACGTTGTGTTATTCGCCAACCGGCCCTTCTGGCGCTGGCAGACGCAAGGCAGCCACGCGCTGGTGCTCAATACGATTCTGCACTGGAACGATCTGCGCGCCGGTTGGCCCCAGCGTCCGGATGCTGAAGATGAGGCGGCCGTCACCGACGGAGGTCAGGATGGATGAATCGACGAGTCCCTGGGAACCTCTGCTCGTCCGCAAGGGGATGGGTTTGTCGAGTCGTTGGAGCAACGCGCACGACCTGGTGAATTTGTACCTGTGTATCGCGCATCTGGCTGACAGCGACCTGGATCCGGAGGAGCAGCGCACGTTCCTGCTGAAGTTCGGGAAGTGGGTGCCGAACGTGACGGTGGAGCGGTTCGAGAAGATATGGAGCGAGGTGCTGACGCTCTATCAGTCGCTGGGGACGCACGAGAACCGCTACGCCCTCTATCTGCAGTCGGCCGTCAACCTCGCGCGCGGCTTCGGTGATAACAAGGACAAGCTGCGCGCGATCATCCGTGACCTGGTGGATATCGCTAGCGCGGACAGCGAGCTGCACGAGAACGAAATCACGATGATCAAGGCGGCGGCCATCACCTACGGGTTCAGCGCCGACTTGAGGGTCAACGCGGCCACCGGACAAATTGAACTGACGATCCGAGATGCGAACTGAAAAGCTGAAACGAACGTACGGGACGGCGAGCTCCGCCGCCGTCCTCGCGCTCGCCGTTGCCTGTGGCTGCGAGCCGAGCGTCGAGCCGGCCGACCTGCTGCTGGTGAACGGCCGCGTCTACACCTTGACCTGGAACGACCCGGCGCCCGGTGGCATGCCGGCCGCGAGCGCTCCCTTCGACGCCGACGGCTGGCACCCGGACGCCGAGGCGGTCGCCGTCCGCGCTGGACGAATCGTCTTCGTGGGGAGCGGCGAAGAAGCTCAAGCCTACCGCGGCGGCGATACCGAGGTCATCGACGTTGCCGGCGCCACGGTGCTTCCCGGGTTCGTTGACTCTCACGTCCACATCGCGGGGTTGGGCGCCAGCCTCGAGCGCGTGAACCTGGTCGACGTTACGACCGAGGAAGAGATGGTCGATCGGGTCGCCGAGCGCGCCGCGGAGGCGGAGCCCGGAGCGTGGATCGTCGGCTGGGGTTGGGATGAAGGAGCATGGGCGGACCGCTACCCGGACATGGCGCTGCTCAGCCAGCGCGTACCGGACAACCCCGTCATCCTGCGCGGGCTGCACGGCTTCGCCGTGCTCGGGAACCGGGTCGCCTTCGAGCAGGCAGGCATCACGGCCGAGACGCAGGCTCCGACGGGCGGCGAGATCCGCAGGGACGGGGACGGCAACCCGACCGGCATCTTGGTCAACAACGCCACCGAGCTGCTGGGAGCGGCGCTACCGCCGTTGACCCCGGGCCAACTGCAGTCGCGCGTGGTGGCCGGGCTCGAGGCGATGGCGGAGGCGGGCTACGTGGCGGTCCACGAAGCGGGCGCTGACGCCGCGCTCATGCAGGCGTTCGAGACCCTCGAGCGGGAGGGCCGCCTACCCATCAGAGTCTACGCCATGCTGGAAGGCAGGGACGAACCGCTGCTGCGCGAATGGCTGGCCCGTGGGCCGGATGCCGAGCCCGAGGGGATGCTCTACACCCGGTCGGTGAAAGCCTACTACGACGGTGCGCTCGGGTCGCGCGGGGCGAAGCTGCTCGACGACTACACCGACATGCCGGGGCAGCGCGGCGTGGCGGGGGATGAATACGGATTCAACCCGCTGCTCTTTGCGGAGATGATGGAGGCCGGGTTCCAGATCTGCATTCACGCGATCGGCGACGCGGGCAATCGCGAGTCGCTCGACTTCATCGAATCGGTCTACGCGGCGCATCCGCGGGCACGTGATTACCGGCATCGCGTCGAGCACGCGCAGGTCGTTCACCCGGACGACTTCAAGCGCTTCGCCGATCTGAGCCTGATCTCGTCGATGGAGCCACCGCACGCGGTAGAGGACAAGACCTGGGCGGAAGAGCGGCTCGGTCCGGGGCGAGTGAGAGGCGCCTGCGCGTGGCGGACCATGCGGTTGGCGGGCGTGCCGCTCACGTTCAACTCGGA
>JBDHHL010000535.1:0-3074 GCA_039589375.1 Gemmatimonadota bacterium
AGGGAAGGGCTGAACCTGAGAGGCGCGTACACGGAGACGTCCATCAATCTCGCGATGCTCGAGGGCTACTGGAACGGAGGCTCTCCTCGGGACGGGCTCAAGCGCTGGTTCGACAACGTGGTCATCGCCAGCGAGCCCGTGGGCTGTGCGGTCTACTCGGTGCGGAAGAAAGGCCTCGATGACCAGAGCGCTTGGCAACTTCAGGTCGCCACGGCCGCCGACGAGGCGGCGATCGTCTGGGACTCGGGCAATGTCCCCGGCGCCGGCGAAGAGCTAGATGTCTCGGAGCGGACCGGGACATTCGTGGAAGGCGCGAGTCGCTGTCTTCTTCCGAAGGAGACGTATCTCGTGCGGGCTCGGCACGCGGTGGGCGACACGTGGTCCGCGTGGTCGGAGTGGTCGCCGATGTTCGAGTAGTATCAGCGGGCGGCGACCGCTCGCCTACTGCGCTTCGGGTTCATCGGTGTTCTCGCTCCCCACGGTCAACCGACCGAGTAGTTGCTTCCCCGACTCGGAGACGGCCCTCATTCGCTCCTCCAACACCCTGATCTCGCCCTGGTAATGGGTGTCGGCCTGAATATCACGCGCGAGGTCCATGAGCGTCTCTCCCAACTCATCCAGTTGCGTCACCGCATCGCGCGTTTGTCCAACTAGCTTGCTGTGACGAATCTCGTATGCTCGACGGATCGCGCTCTGCGCTCTCGCCTGCAACGTGTTCAGTTGCTCGCCCATTCTGGCGCTGACCTGAGTCAGGCGTTCGTTCACCGCGCCCACTTGGCCTAGTACGCCGTTGAGGTCCTCGACGAGGTGGCCGATCCGATCGAGAAAGTGATTGAGGTCGGTGGCCAGCTCACCGAACTCGTCGCTCGACTTCGCAACGGCCCGCTGTGATAGATCCAGTCGGCCCTTGGCGAGCCCAGCCACGGTCGCACGCAGCCGAAGGAGGGGCTCCATGCGCAGTCGCAGGAGAAGGTCTTCTGAATCGACTGGACGGCTATCTCCGATGGGACGATCGCGATCTCGAGGCCGAGTTCGCTGTGGTTCCGGCGAATGATTGGGTAGACCGTACGCGCCGCTACCGGGCCGCCGCTGTTCAGCATGATGTCCTTCACATCCTGGGCGAGACGCTCCGCCGCGACCTCGGTCGCCTCCCGGTCCTCACGTTCGAAGTGGTTCATCGCCAGGAGCAGGCGACCACCTAGCTCGAACACGACGATGATCGTGAGCGCGAGCAGGAAATCGCGGATCATCCGGATGACGAACGACTGGTCGAAACGGCCCAGCTTTGCGGTGGCCTGTGATCTCACTGAATTCCTCGATTGCTGACCGTGGCTTGCATTCGGGCATCCTTCTTCTAGCCTTCGCTTCGTCTTCCCTCTCGCTCTCGTTACCGGGAGGGAACTGCGGAGTATGTGTACGGGTTAAGGACGGACCTCACTCTCCGTAGAGAAGGTCAGGTGGGCACCTTGGAGTTCCTGCGGTGCGCGAGTCGAACAGGGAGTACGACCATGACTTCAGCCCGTTGGCCGAGGGCCCGGGTGATTCTGATCGCGTCGATCTGGTTAGCGGTAGCAGTAGCCTGTGGGGACGACGCGGCGACCGGGCCGGTCGCGATCACGGTCGGGCCCGAGGGGGGCACGCTGAGTTTTGCGGACGGTCGTGTGACGCTGCTGTTTCCTCCCGGTGCCGTGGATCAGGAAGTCCCGGTGACAGTGAGCGCCGCCGGCGACGCGCCGCCCAGCTCGCGGCTGGTACCTGGAACTGTATTTGAGTTCGGTCCGGCGGGGATTCGGTTTGCGGAGCCAGTCGAGCTTGCGATCGTCTTTGACCCCGGAGTCGTGCCGGCAGGTATCCGCGAAAACGAGCTCCAGTTATCCCGAGCCGTCGCTGCTGCATGGCAGCCGCTGATGGCCAGCAGCGTTGACCTGACGCGCAAGACAGTGGAGGCCGAAATAGACGCCTTCAGCACCTTTGGCATCCTGGGAGTGGCGGTCGCGTCGGTCCTGGTTTCTCCGCAAAGCCCGACGATTCGGGTAGGAGAATCGCTTCAGCTCACGGCGACGGCGCGGGACGAGGCGGGCAACGCGCTACCGGACCGCCCGATCACCTGGTCGAGCTCCGACAGCGATATTGTGGGAGTGGACCAGGCCGGGCTGGTGACGGGCCTGGCAACGGGCCAGGCGATGGTGACGGGCACGAGCGAGGGGCAAGAAGGGCAGGCCTCGGTCACGGTCGCTGTCGGTCAGCCGGTCGATCCGACGCTCGAGCTCGTCGCGACCGGGCTGTCCTCGCCCGTCTTTGCCACAGCGCCGTCGGGCGACACGGAAAGACTGTTTGTTGTCGAGCGGGGCGGCCTCGTTCGAATCATCCGAAATGACAATCTTCTCACGATGCCGTTTCTGGATGTCCAGAGCATCATCCTGTCCGGCCGCGAGCGTGGGCTGCTGAGCATGGCCTTCCATCCCGACTATTCGCAGAACGGAGAATTCTTCGTCAACTACACCGATCCTAGTGGCGATACACGCGTCGTTCGCTACAGGGTATCGGCCGACCCGGACATGGCAGATCCAGGGTCTGCGGAATTGATCATTGCGATCGAGCAGCCGTTCTCGAATCACAACGGTGGCCAACTGGCGTTTGGGCCCGACGGTATGCTGTATGTCGGCATGGGGGACGGTGGATCCGGAGGCGACCCGCTCGGCCACGGCCAGGACCTGGGTACCCTGCTGGGTTCGATCCTGCGTATCGACATCGACGGCGGTGCGCCTTACGCGGTTCCCGCCGACAACCCGTACGTCGGTAACGCGGCGGCCCGCGATGAGATCTGGGCGAACGGGCTTCGCAACCCCTGGCGGTTCTCGTTCGACCGCGAATTGGGCGACCTCTACATCGCGGATGTCGGTCAGAACGCCTGGGAAGAAGTCGACGTTCAGCCGGCTGCGAGCGCGGGGGGTGAGAACTATGGGTGGAACGTCATGGAAGGCGCGCACTGCTTTGGCGGCGCTGCGTGCGATCAGACGGGGCTCGTACTTCCCATTGTGGAATACTCTCATGCCGACGGCTGTTCAATAACG
>JBDHHL010000536.1:0-3063 GCA_039589375.1 Gemmatimonadota bacterium
GGATGGCGGCGACGATGTTCTCCGGTGTAGGTTCCGCGCCCTCGAGCCCAGCGCTCTTCATCACACTATTCGGCTTTCTGGCGGCAGCCGTGGTGTGGGATCTACACCAGCGCCGCATCCCCAACGCTCTCCCACTGGGCCTCGCCGCTTTGGGCCTGGTGGCCAATCTCTTCATGCAGCCTCTGGCCCCGGCGCTCCTTACCGCCGTCATCGGCCTGCTGGCTGGTTTCTTCATTTGGCTTCTTCCGTATCTGCTGCGCATGGCTGGTGGAGCAGATGTAAAGCTCGCTGCCGCCGTTGGAGTATGGCTGGGTCCGCTGGGCGTTTTGCGAGCATCTATCTTCGCCGCGTTGGCCGGAGGCGTTATGGCGCTGCTCATGTTACTGCGCCACCACGGTCTTCTGGGCAGCTGGGTCTTGCTGAAAACGGCGCGCCACTCGCGCGGAGGAATCGCGAGTGCGGCGTCGCCGAAGGTCAGCACCCTCCCTTACGCCGTGGCTCTCGCGATCGGCGTGGCGTGTGAACTCCTGAGCTTAGACCTGCTGGGAGGTTTGTCATGAGTAGGATCCGTAACCGGCGAGGCTCCGTGGCCGTGGAGTTTGGCCTGATAGCACCGATCTTCTTCCTTTTGGTCTTCGCTGTCATCGATTTCGGCCGAGCCTTCTACACGATTCACGATCTCGCTGCCGCCGCACGCGAGGGCGCGCGCTACGGCTCTGCGCTCGACGACCCCATGACACGGGCCGGCGAGATCCGGGACGTCGTCAAGCAGTTCGCCGTCACCTTCGGTGGTGCGGCCGTCTCGGATGCGCAGATCGATGTCGAGTTCGACGCTCAAAGCGTGACGGTGCGAATTCGCGACTACAACTTCGATTTTATCGCTCTCCCGTTCGGCCCCGTGAACATCACACGGCAGGCGACGTTACGGTGGGAACGAGCAGCCACTTAGGTCGAAACGCAACGCTTTACCGGGGATTGCTGAGATGAACGAAAAAGGATTCACCGGCGTCTTCCTCAGCGCACTGCTGATCGGCGGCGTGGCAGCTTTCAGCGTCTACAAGCTCGTTATCCAGGATCGAGCGATCACCGTGGGTGATCACATTGAGACGGTGGATGTCGTCGTCGCTGCGGAAGATATCACTGAAGGTAAGCTACTGGTCGAAACCGACTTGAAAGCCAAGCGGTTCACGGTCGAAGCGGTACCTCAAGGGGCCTTCCTTGACGCGGACTCCCTGCTGGGACGCGTGAGCATCATGCCGATCTTCGCCGGCGAGCCCGTAATGGAAAGCAAGCTCGCACCGATTGGCTCTTCGGCCGGCCTGGAGGTCAAGATCCAGCCCGGCATGCGGGCGATGGCCATCCCGGTGAACGATCACGTCGGGGTCAACGGCTTTATCGTTCCCAATAGCCGCGTCGACGTTCTGGTCACGATCCGCCCGAAACAGGGATCGCAGGATCAGACCGCCAAGGTCTTCCTCCAGAACATGCGCGTACTTACGGCGGGACAGCATCTGACGCGTGACGCGAACGGCAAGCCGATCACGGCGAGCACGGTCACGCTGGAGGTCACGCCCGAAGAGGCCGAGTTGCTCGCGGTCGCCATGCACGAGGGCGTGCTGCAGTTGGCGCTGCGTGGATACGCGGACTCCGACAGCCTGAAGACGGACGGCGCCACGTTCAAGGACGTGCTCGCCGCTGCGAAGACCTACCGTCCACCGCCGGTGCGCCGCCGGACTACGCCCAAACCGAAGCCGCAGCCGGTCGCGCCGGAACCCGTGGTGACAGAGCCCACGACGGCTACGGTGCAGGTCTTCCGCGGCACGAAGATGAGCGAAGAGACCGTCGAGGTTCAGGATTCGGCTGCAGTCGCTGATACGACGAAGGCGAAGAAGACGGGCAGTGGTGGTGGCAGCGCCCAGTAGGTACGCGCTGCAAAGAAGAACCTACGTCTCCGCTCAACGGATGCGGATAGATCAGGGAGTGTGACCAGTGTCGGAATCGAACAGTCGCGCCATCGTTCTCGAGACTTCAGGCCGGGACCTGGATGTCATTCGGAGAAAGCTGGAAGAGCGCGATTACACCGAGATCCTGACGATCGCATGGCCCGAGGCCACCAAGGTGCTGCACAACGGCGGCTCCGGTCTCGCGGTGGTCCCCATCGAAGAGGGGGACGATGCAGGAATCAGTCGGATCGAAGAGATGAAGCGGTTGCGACCCGAGATCCCGATCATCGCTACGGGCCCCGCGCCAATCCCTGACCTGATTCTCCGCGCCATCCGAGCGGGGGCAATCGAGTTCCTCGTTCGACCGATTCAGCCCTCGGAGCTGGGCCAGGCACTCGATCGCGTCAGCATAAGGACCGGTCTGGGTTCCAGCTACGGGAAATGCGTCGCCGTGTATAGCGCCAAGGGCGGTATCGGCGGCACGACGGTCGCCGTGAACACAGCCTTCGCACTCGCCCGCTCGGAAAGCGAGCGGCGCGTGGCGCTCGTAGATCTCGTCGTCCTCGGCGGCGATATCCGGATATTCCTGGACATCAGACCGGACCGGACGATCCGAGATCTCGCCGAAAATATCGACAGCATGCCGAGACACGAGCTGATGAACTACCTCCACTCGTGCGAGGACGACGTCTGGGTGTGCCCGGACCCGAACCTGCCCGACGAAGGCGAGCTGCTGAACGGTCGGCGAGTCGTCTCCGTGCTACGGCGGCTCACGCAAGAGTTCGCCTTCACGATCATCGACTGCGAGCACACCCTGAACGAGCGAACGCTGGCCGTTCTGGACTTCGCCGACGAAATCGTTCTTCTAACGCACCTGACGCTCCCGGCCGTGCGCGGTCTCCAGCGGACGATGGACATCTTCGCGCGGCTCAACTATCCGCCCGAGAAGGTGCGGATCGTAGTGAACCGGCACGGCTCGAAGGGCGACCTGACGCTGTCCGACCTGGAGAAGGTCGTGGAGCAGCCGGTGACAGCAACAATCCCCAACGACTACAAAGCGACGATCGATGCGGCGGCCCGCGGGCTGCCCATTTATCAGAGCGCTCCGAAATCGAAGATC
>JBDHHL010000537.1:0-3063 GCA_039589375.1 Gemmatimonadota bacterium
CACCTATCCGCTCGTCGTTAGCAGTCTGCGGAGATGGCTTCGGGCCGAGATGACCTTATTGACCGGCACAGGTGGCGAATGCCGGTGGAACTACATGGACGTTCCGGTCCCCGGTTCGACTCCGGGCGGATGGATGCTGCATCGAGCCGTAGCTCAGCAGATAGAGTAGAACACAGGTTTCGCCAATTCTTGTCGCCACCCGCTTTTGATACCGAGGAGCGTAGAATGCCCGTCAGGAGTGACGCCATGAAGTCCGCCGCGGCAGTCGAAATCGACGGTTCCATCGGTGAGGGCGGAGGTCAGATCCTCCGTTCGGCTCTCGCCTTGTCGTTGGTGACCGGGAAGCCGTGCAGCCTGAAGAACATCCGGGCTGGCAGGAAGAAGCCGGGGCTGCTGCGCCAGCACCTGACCGCCTTGAACGCCGCCGCCGAAGTCAGCTCCGCGATGGTCGAGGGTGGTGCGCTCGGTTCCAGGGAGCTGTTCTTTGACCCCGGCAGCGTCCGCGCTGGGTCGTACCGTTTTTCGGTTGGAACGGCGGGTAGCACAACTCTCGTCCTCCAGACCGTCTTGCCGGCGCTCGTGATTGCGAGCGATCCGTCGGAGATCGTCCTCGAGGGTGGGACCCACAACCCGTTCGCACCCCCGTTCGACTTCTTGGATCGCGTTCTCCTGCCGGTTCTGAGCAGGATGGGGCCGCGGGTTCGTGCGGAACTCGAACGACCCGGCTTCTACCCGGCCGGCGGTGGGGTCTTCCGTATTGCCGTGGAGCCGGCCCCTCGGCTGTCACGAATCGATCTGCTCGAACGCGGAGAGATTACCGGGCGAAAGGCACTTGCTCGGGTGTCCAACCTCTCTCCCCGTATCGCGGAGCGGGAGCTCGCTACCGTCGGCAAGTCGCTCTCGTGGAACGCCGAGTGCCTGCAGTCCGAGCAGGTTCAGGATGCAATGGGTCCGGGGAACGTACTGACGCTCGAGATCGAATCGGAGAATGTCACGGAGCTGTTCACCGGTTTCGGTCGACGGGAGGCGTCGGCGGAACAAGTTGCCGAAGACGTGGTCAAGCAGGTCCGGGAGTACCTGGTATCCGGTGCTCCAGTTGGCCCCTACTTGGCAGACCAGCTCCTGGTGCCGTTTGCCATTGCCGGAGGGGGCAGGTACCGGACGGTTCGGCCGACACGGCACACTCTGACCAACATCGAGATCGTGCGGATGTTCCTCGATGTGGATATCTCAGTCCAGAAAGAGGACCGTGCGCTGTGGACCATCGCAATCGATCGCTCCGCGACGCCGGAGGCCGCCCATGAAGGCTAGAGAAATGAGGAACCTCGGAATTCCTGCCGGTGAGCCGGTCCAGGTCGCGCTGAAGGCAGTCGGGCTTGCGAGAAAGGCTGCTCTCGACATGGCCACGATTCGCGACCGGATTCGCGGCGTGGTGGCCGATCCCGAGACGTTTCGCGACGACGCGACCTTCGGCGAACTCGCGGGCGAACTGCTAGCAAAGAAGGAGGCGCAAAGCTCGTATGTTCCCCGAGCAGAGTCAGCGCCCTACCGCCAGTGGGGCGAGAACTTGGAGCCGGGCTCCGTTCGTCAGTTGGAAAACGCATGCAAGCTGCCCGTGGCCGTGCGCGGAGCCCTGATGCCGGACGCCCACCGCGGCTACGGCCTTCCGATCGGCGGGGTACTGGCCACGAGGAACGCGGTCATCCCCTATGCCGTAGGCGTCGATATCGCGTGCCGGATGAAGATGTCTGTCCTGGATCTTCCGCTGGACAGTTTGACCGGCGATCCCGGGAAGCTGGCAAAGGCGATCGAGACGGAAGCTCGATTTGGGATCGGCGCGTCCTTCAAGAACCGTCGCGAGCACGCGGTCATGGATGAGGATTGGTCCGTCACCGAACTCACCCGCCAGGTCAAAGACAAGGCCTGGGCGCAGCTCGGAAGCAGCGGAAGCGGTAACCATTTCGTCGAGTTCGGTGTCTTCGAGATCGGCGCCAACGATCTGGGCCTGGGAAGTGGCCAGTACCTGGCGCTGCTCAGCCACAGTGGCAGCCGCGGGGCCGGAGCGACGATTGCCGGTCATTACAGCAAGCTCGCCATGAGTCAGCATCCCGAGTTGCCGAAGGAGCTGGCCCATCTATCGTGGCTTGACCTCGACTCGGAGGAGGGCCAGGAGTACTGGAACTCCATGGAGCTGATGGGCCGCTACGCCGCGGCGAACCATGCCTGCATCCATCGGCACGTGCCACGCCACCTGGGTGCCCGCGTGATTCTCGACCTCGAGAATCATCACAACTTTGCGTGGAAGGAAGAGCACGACGGCGAGACCGTGATCGTGCATCGCAAGGGCGCCACCCCGGCCGGTGCGGGTGTGCTCGGGATCATTCCCGGGTCGATGGCGACGACGACTTACATCGCGCGTGGGAAGGGAAACCCCGAGTCGCTGAACTCGGCTTCCCACGGGGCGGGCCGCGTCATGAGCCGCACACAGGCCAAGCAGACCTTCGCCTGGTCGCACGTTCGGAAGTATCTGGACGAGCACGGCGTGACGTTGCTATCGGCGGGTATCGACGAAGTGCCGATGGTCTACAAGGACATCGACAAGGTCATGGCCGCTCAGTCCGACCTAGTGGAACCGGTCGCTCGGTTCCAACCAAGGATTGTGAAGATGGCTCCAGCAGGAGAGCGACCCGAAGATTGACGCTGGTGCCGGAGCCGGGATTCGAACCCGGATGAGCGTTGGATCGGGGGATTCTAAGACGTAAAGAAAAGGGCGGCGGATCAAGGTTTTCGTGATTCGTCGCCTTGCTGCATCTCAGGACATTCCGCACTCCGTCCTCTGCAACTGCAACTGCAACGCACCGAAATCAGGGTCTCCCGCGCAGACGCCACAGGCCGCCGCCCGGTTCGCCTTCGTTCGCTCCTGGCGCGCCCTCACCCGCGCGGCGGCGGGATCGATGGCCACCGCGTTCCCGTCGCCGACGTACGGATTGCCAGTTTCGCGGATCACCGCGCCCACCGGCGTCCGCCCCCGCCGCTGCACCGTTGCTGTCAATCCCGCTCCCT
>JBDHHL010000538.1:0-3042 GCA_039589375.1 Gemmatimonadota bacterium
ACAGTAAATGGCGGCGCTTCCGCCGGCTGCCAGCATCGTCGCGTGCGCTCCGATCTCAGTCGCCTGGCAGGCTTCGATGTCCAGCACCCATGCCCCGACGCTGCGTCGCCGTCCTCCCAAACATTCGGACCTCAGCGACAGTACCATGTGGTCTTCGAGGAGTCGAATGCGGGGATGTCCGGCCACCGCACTGTCCAGCGCCTTCTCGATCGCGGCCCCTGTGTGATCCCGACTGTGAACGATCCGCTTGTGCGAGTGTCCGCCTTCGATCCCGAGCGCCAAGTTCCCGCCCGAGCGAGTGAACTCGACCCCCCAATCGATCAAGTCTGCGACCGCTCGCGGTCCGTTTCGGACTAGCGCCTCCACTCGATCTCTGTGGCAGAGCCCGGCTCCTGCGTGAAGCGTGTCCTCGATGTGTTCCACGAACGAGTCGTCCGCATCCACGACGGCGGCTATACCGCCCTGGGCGTAGTTGGTGTTCGACTCGAGACGCGCTTTCTTCGTGACGAGCAGGACGTCGGCATGCTCGGCCACCCGCAGCGCGAACGTCAGGCCGGCGATCCCCGACCCGATGACCAGTACGTCGGTGTCAATGCGACTTGGCACTATTCAGTCTCTCGCTTGTGAGCCGATCAACTTCGCCACGAGGCACTCGACCTCTTCCGCGCCCCGCTCCCAGGACACTTCCTGAACTGGGACGAAGACCACCTCATCGTTCCCAAGGAATGCGCTCAGCTTGACCGCGTCCTTGAGCGTGGCCACGATCGCGCCGGAGCCACTGTCGTGCCGAATCTGTTCGACGTCACCCCGCGTGTACCGGTAGTGATCGGGGAACGCTCTGTATTCCTCGATTACGGCGCCCGCTTCGCTTAGCTGTGCCCATACCGTCTCCGGCTTCGCCACCCCTGCCACCGCCAGCCGGCCACGAAAGCCCAACAGCGGCTTCGGCTCTCCCAAGGTACTCGTTCTCGAGTCATACGGCGCCAGGCCGGAAAGCCGCAGGTACGCCTGTGCCTGCGGCAAGCAAGGGTTTGTCTCGGACAGCTGTTGCGCCATCGCGTCGGCTGCCGCGCTTGGTGCCGCCTTCCTTGTCACCACGACCATGTTCGCTCGATCGAGCGCCGCCAGAGGCTCACGCCACGGTCCTCGCGGCAGCAGCCGCGGAGACGCGACGCCGTCTTCCGCCGCTACAAGCACCAGGTTGGCATCGGCACGTATGGCTCGGTGTTGGAAGGCATCGTCTAAGATCGCTACAGTCGAGCCATCTTTTTGCGCCGCTCGAACGCCTGCAACTCTGTCCGCGGCCACGTGTACGGGCACGTCCGGGTTTAAAGCACGATGCACGTCGACTTCGTCGCCACCGTAGCCTCGCATCACGATCGCAGGCTTTCGTCCCAGCGCAGCGAAGCGCGCTGCAAACCAGGCCGAGATCGGTGTCTTGCCGGTACCGCCCACCGTCAGATTGCCTATGGCCAGTGTCGTGATGGGCGCGGCGACAGATTTCAGTAGGCCCCGGTCGAACGCCCATGCACGCACCGAGACGGCCGCGCGGTAGGCGGTTTCTGCCGGGACGAGGAGCGCCGAGAGCACCCGATAGGCGGGCTCAGAATGAGCCTCGGGCACCCAAAGCCGCCGATACCACACTTTGTTCTCTTGCTCCGCTTTTCTAGTGCTGAACCACAGACACCGATGGCTTGTTACTTCTCAATGCAATTAGCCGACAGCCAGTTGTCGATTAGCAAGTTCTCTTCAACTCTAACGACGCTCAGCGCGCTACCCGGTTTAGGCGAGGGCTATTCGCCCCGGTCCACCTCTGCCATTAGCTCCTGCATATAGGCCTCTAGCTCGCCCGCATACCTTTCCAGCTCGCCTACCGTACTCTTCTTCGGGATCTGCCACGGCCGCCCGACCGCCACGTGTATTCTTGCGAACGGCTTCGGAATGAGAAAGCGGTCCCAGCCCTCCACCCACCAGCCTCGTTTGGTCCCGGCAACGACAGGAATCACGGGAGCACCGGTGATCCGTGCCGCCTGTAACGCCCCTGGCTTGAACTTCTCGCGGGGGCCCTGAGGGCCGTCGGGAGTGATGGCCAAGGACCGCCCTTTCCTAATCTCCCGTACAAGCTCGCGCAGGGCTGGGAAGCCGCCACGAGTGCTCGACCCACGGACGGCTGCGTAGCCTAGGCCCACACCCAATCGCGTCAGGTACTCGCCGTCGCGGTGCTGACTGACCAGCATGACGATCCCCTGCTGGCGGTACAAGAAGAGCAACGGAAGCAGGCGTCCATGCCAGGTCACGAATACAACGGGTCGGCCCGCCTTCCAAGTCTTGTCCTGGTTCTCCGTGCCCGTGACCTCGAACTCGAGGGTCGAGTAGACCGACCGCAATAGCAAGGGGCCCAATCGGCCCACGAGCCCCATCGCCAGCCGATCGCCGCGTCTCACTGGCGCCGCTCCAGCAGATCCGCCGCCAGCCGCGCGACCCGTTCCGCCGCGCCTGGCTGGCCCAGCAATCCTCTCACCTTTCTCAACCAGTCGATCATGGCCTTGCGGTCGGACGATTCTCGATCCAGAAGCGGCATCAGTCGCGCGGCTATCTGGTCGCTGGGTAGCTCTTGCACAAACTCGGGCGCGAACCGCTCGCCCGCCAACAGGTTGACCATGCCGATGCTATCCACCCGGACCAAGCGTCTAGCTAGCCTGAAGGTCAGCGGGTGGGCTCTGTAGCCGATGACAAGCGGTGTCTGCGTCAACGCCGCTTGGATGGTCGTCGTGCCGGACTTGGTAAGCACGGCTGTCGCTGCCATCAGCAATCGGGCCGAGTCCTCGACGATTCTGTAGCCTGTGGCTGCCCGGTAGTAATCCTTCGGGACGCTGGACGCTCCGGCAACCATCACCTGCACTTCCGGTCGCTGCCGCTTGACCTGGGTGGCCGCAGCGAGGAACGGCCCGAGCATGCGAGCGACCTCCTGGGGCCGAGATCCGGGCAGAAGGCCCAGAATCGGCCGCTCAGGATCGGCTTCAATGGCCGAAATCGCCTCCT
>JBDHHL010000539.1:0-3033 GCA_039589375.1 Gemmatimonadota bacterium
GCACCACGACGGGAGGGCCGCTGCCTAGCTCCCGAACCAAGAGCGAAACACCTGCACCCTCGGTGCTGTATACCTTCGTGTCCACTCGCTCGCCCGCTGGTGGCGTCATGGTCATAACCGTCGAGATGAGCCGGGGGCTATACCTGCTCCGACGGCTCCGTTGAATTCTGGAGCATCCCCGTCTAGACTTGGGGCTGCGATCACCCACTCAAACTCATACAGCGATAGACAATATGCGCAAATACATGCCAGCACACCGCGTCCCTTCAGCGAACCTGCTCGCCGCAGCCGTCGTGTGCATTCTGGCCGCACCGGGAACGGTGGCCGCCCAGACGGTAGGCCCCGACACGCTGTTGGCCCACGTACGCTACCTAGCCAGCGATGCCCTCGCTGGACGGGAAGCGGGCGAGCCGGGTGCGG
The DNA here is from genome assembly GCA_039589375.1 of Gemmatimonadota bacterium. Taxonomy (GTDB): domain Bacteria; phylum Gemmatimonadota; class Gemmatimonadetes; order Palauibacterales; family KS3-K002; genus JASFMO01. The sequence goes on from JBDHHL010000539.1 coordinate 421, forward strand.
ACAGCGCAGCGGCGTACATCCGCAGAGCGTTCGCAGCCTACGGCTTGGAACCTCTTGGCAGCGACGGTTATGACCAGCCGTTCCAGATTGTAACCACGATCTCGATAGCCGCCGACAGCCGACTCGTCCTCCGCTCGGCACGCGGCACGCGGACGCTGAAGCTCTATAAAGAGTGGCTCCCGTTCAACTTCTCGAGCGCCGGCTCGTTTAGCGGTAGCGGTTTCCACGCCGGATATGGGCTGACTGAGGATAGCTACGCCGATGCGCCGCAGGGACATGATGCCTTGATAGTGATGGTGCAGGGCGGTACACCGGACGACTTCGACCCTCACGGCACCGGCATCGATCCCTCGCCCCGACGCAAGGCGACGACCGCCCGCGAGCAAGGCGCCGAGGCAGTCCTGATAACGGTTGGCCGGATTCGCGCTCCACAGCCTGGCGACCCGCCACACCCGGTGGGGATCCCGGCGATCCAGATCATCGATGACGAAGATATCCGCGCGTGGCTCGAGGACGAGGACCTAGAGATCACGCTCGATGCGAAGGTCGAACCCGTGCGGGTGCAGGCCTACAACGTAGTCGGCAGGCTACCCGGTCGTGACCCGGATCTCGCCGACGAAGTGATCGTGATCGGCGCGCACTACGACCACCTCGGCCTCGGTGGCCCGGGCTCGCTCGCGCCAGACGCAGAGGAGCCCCATAACGGCGCCGATGACAACGCGTCCGGCACCTCGCTTCTGCTCGGACTGGCGAGGCACTTCGGCACTCAACCAGCACAGCGCCCCGCGCGTAGCCTTGTGTTCGTGGCTTTTTCGGCTGAGGAGATGGGCCTGTTGGGTTCCGAGCATTTCGTGAGCAACTCGCCGATCCCGCTGGAAAGCGTTGTCGCGATGGTGAATTTCGACATGGTCGGCCGGCTGCGGGAGAGCCAGCTCCAGATCTTCGGGACAGAGACGGCTGAAGAGTTCCCTGCCTTGCTCGACTCTCTCGACGCCAATAGCAGACTCTCTCTCAGTCACGTGGGCGACGGGTATGGCCCCAGCGATCAGACCTCCTTCTATGCCCGACAGATACCGGTCCTCCACCTATTCACCGGCACACACTCGGAGTACCACCGTCCGGAGGACGATTGGGACATGATCAACGCCGACGGTCTGGCGCAGGTCGGCGACTTCGCGATCCAGCTCGTACGCGCACTAGGAGACTGGCCTAGCCGCTTCGCGCTCGTGGAGCAGGAGAGGCCGGTGGCCGGGGGCGGCGGTGGCTACGGTCCCTACCTCGGCACCGTGCCCGATTTCGGAGAAGTCGAGGGCGGAGGCCTCAAGCTGTCCGGCATCCGCGCTGGCAGTCCTGCCGAGAGGGCAGGACTCGAGGCTGGCGACGTGGTGATAGAGTTCGCCGGCAAGAAGGTTCTGAACATCTACGACTATACGTATGCGCTTCGCGACAATGCGCCCGGCGACACCGTCATCATCAAGGTCCGTCGCGCAGGTGAAGTCGTAGAGCTGACCGCGGTGCTGGGCAGAAGGGAATAGTTGCGAGCGCTAGGAGCCTCGCACCGGGTACAAGGCGATACGTCCGGAATTACTATCGTCAAACAAGGCAGGAAGGCCGCTACTTCATATCAGGTACGGGGGCCTGACGCGCTGGCCTGGTTTACATCCCATCCGACTCCAGCCGTCCGCGTTCGTCCGGCCTGAGCCGGGACCGCGCCTGAAGCTCCGGAAAGTAGTAGACGATTATGCCGCTGTCCGGCTCATTGCCGATGTCAACGTAGCCGCTCGCCACCATCTCGCGCAGCACTTGCTCGGCTTCTTGGAAGGAGTAGCCCGTGATCATGGCCGCCTGGGTCACGGTGAGCTTACCGCCTTCCTTCATGGCGGCGTCGAGCAGCATCTGCTGTGGCGTGCGCCCGGGCCCGCTGTGCTCCAGCGCCCGCCGGGCTCGGGCCTCCTCGAGCAGGTTCACCTCATCGATCTGACGGCGCATCGTAATCAGGTCATAGAGCTGGCCGATGCCCAACAGGCCGAACGAGAAGAGCCACACGAAACCAGTCCCGTACTTGCCCAGGTAAAGACGGTGTAGGCCCGCGAAACCGAAGAAGCACCCTGCCCAGAGCCCGTACGCTATGCCTTCCTTGTACTTCTTTTCCCCTTCTTGCATGCTGGCTCGCTATCTTCGCTCGTTCGGTCCGGCCGGCAACGATCGCCTGAGCACCTGTCTCCCCATTATTATAGACGGAGCTTGGCCACGCCGGAGTTTCAACAACGGAGGGCTTCGTGCTTGCAAGCTAAGCCACACGAGCGGCTATCTCAAGGTGCTCGATTCACTTCCGACCGGAGGCTGTCAGCCATGAAGAGACCGTCATTTCTTGCCGCAACTACTCTAATCCTGGCAGGCTGTGCTGGGAGCGGCGGCCCGATCTACGAGTTCCGCCCGGCCGACGTGCTGCGCTATCAGCTGAGCGAGCACGGCACCCTGACCATAGATACGCCCGTTGGCCAGCAGAGCGCGACAGACTCAACGCGAGCCACGTTGGCTATCGAGATCGCGGGCATGACCGAAGGCGGTCGCGAGGTCGTGGTCACCTTCGACGCGCTGGAATTCTGGTCG
>JBDHHL010000540.1:0-3029 GCA_039589375.1 Gemmatimonadota bacterium
TGGTCTTCGGTCTCGTTCGAGAGCACCACCCGCGCGTCGAGGGCCATGGGTCGCTTGCCCGGCTCGAAAGCGACGATGGGGTTGATGTCGAGTTCCGCCATCTGCGGATGGTCGCCTACGAGTTGGCTAACGCGCTGAATAGCCTCCTGCAGAGCAGCAACATCCACACCCTTCTCACCCCGGACCCCCTCCAGCAGCTTGTAGGCTTTCACCTGACGGATCATCTCCGCAGCGTCGAGGTCGTTCACCGGATGAATCCGGAAGGCGACATCCCCGAGAGCCTCGACGTAGACGCCACCCAGCCCGAACATGACCAAGGGGCCGAAGCTCGGATCGAACGCCGTACCGATGATCGCCTCGCGTCCGCCAGTCACCATGCGCTGTACAAGCACCCCCTCCAATTGATCGCTGGCAACGCCGTGCTCGGCCAAACGGGCCCGCATCTCGTAGTAGGCGCCTCGCACTTCTCGCGCGGTCTGCAACCCAACAATGACGCCGCCGACGTCCGACTTATGCGAGACCGTAGGCGCCATTACCTTTAGCACGACGGGGAATCCCACCGCCTCGGCGGCACCTATCGCCTCCTCAGCCGATGTGGCCGGGCGCGAGGGGACGATCGGGATGCCATAGGCATCCAGCAGCGACAGCGCGTCGTGCTCGCCAAGACGCGTCCGTCCGGAACGAACCGCCGCACTCAGGATCTCTCGGACCTTCGCTGAATCCACATCGTCGAACGTGCGAACGGTGCCCGCAGGTCGCTCCAGCCAGCGCCGGTAGCGGCTCATGCCGACCAATGCCCGAACCGCTGATTCCGGGAAGATGAACGCAGGCACACTCGCGGCGTGCAGCAGCGCTCGGCTCTCTTTCAGTCCACTGCGCCCCATCAGCACCGCGAATGTCGGCTTCTCCCGCCCCGCCGCTGTGTCGGTGATCGCTCTGGCCACGTCCGGCGCGTGTACGCCGAGCGGCGGCACGAAAGAAGCTATGACGGCGTCGACGCCGTCGTCCTCCAACACCATCTCGAGAACCGCCCGGTAGCTGTCGGCATCCGCGCTGGCGATCATGTCGACCGGGTTATGAACGGACGCTTCCTCTGGCAGGGACTCGCGAAGGCGTTCTCGGGTCTGCTCGCTGAACTCGGCGACCCGCAGCTGCCGCGACTCGAGGGCATCGGCGATAATGATCCCGGGCCCGCCCGCGTTCGTGACCACGGCAACCCGATCGCCCTTAGGCGGGGGCGCGTTGCCAAAGCCCATGGCCATATCGAACAACCCCTCGACGGTCTCCACTCGAATCACGCCGCATTGGGCGAAGAGCGCATCGGTGGCCACGTCGAGCCCTGCCATCGCCCCGGTGTGGCTGGTCGCCGCTCGAGCGCCCGCTCCTGTCCGAGCCGCTTTGACCGCTATCACCGGCTTAACCTTGGTGACCTCCCGGGCGATGCGCGTGAAATGGAGCGGATTGCCGAAGTTCTCCAGGTACATGAGAATCACCGACGTCTGATCGTCATCCCTCAGGTACTCGAGTGCGTCGTTGCTCGAGATATCAGCCTTGTTTCCCAGACTGATGAACTTGCTGACTCCGATGCCGTACTCGCGGGCGTAGTCGAGGATGGTCACGCCCAACGCACCCGACTGGCTCAGGAAGGCCACATTCCCGATCGGTGGCGTCGTGGGCGCGAATGTGCCGTTCATGGAGATCGCCGGGTCGGTGTTGAGCACGCCCATGCAGTTGGGTCCGACCAGCCGCATCCCGTAATGCCGAACGCAGTCCAGAAGTTCCTGCTCCCTATCCGCGCCCTCACCCCCAACCTCCCGGAAACCCGCCGAGATGACGACGAGGCCTTTCACTCCTACCTCGCCACATTCGGTCGCCACCTGCAGCACGTGCTCCTTCGGCACTACGATCACCGCCTGGTCCACGAGCCCTGGCACCTCCGTGATCGAAGCGTAAGCGCGTATGGAGTGCACGACGTCCGCGCTTGGGTTCACCGGATACACCGCGCCCGAGTAGTTGTCGCGAAGCAGGCTGTCGAGGATTACATAGCCTATCGTGTCGCGCCGACGGCTCGCTCCGACGACGGCGATCGAATTGGGCTCGAATATGGCTTTGAGTGACTCACACGATGTCGTTTCCATGGCGGTAAGATAGCCCTCGGCAGCCACTTCAGGGAGGCGACGAGGCTAGGAATCAACCGATCAGCCCAGCCTAGGCCTAGACGCCGTATATTCGGCGACCTTGCGCAGTCGGTAGAAGATCGCCGCCGTATAGAGCGTGCCACCCAAGGCAACTGTCCACATGTACAACTCGAGGGCCAAGGTGAGATTGCGGATGCCAGCCACGGTATAGATGTCAAGAATCAATATGACCAGTCCAGGGCCCAAGGCGCTTATCGCGGTCAGCAGGCGCCGATCGTCACGCAGAGCATCTGCTTGGTCTGTTCTGCGCGCTCGGACTAGCGGTGCGGCGGCCCAAGCGTCCACACGTTGGACGAGCCTATCCTGCCAGCCATAGATCCAGTTGTACGCCCAAATCAGCGAACGCAGAAGCCGGCGGGCGGCGGGGCGGTCCGAATAGCGGGCTTCGTCATCAGGAGTCAGTGTTTCCTTCACGCGGCTGGTTGTGTCCCCGCCGCAGCGGGCACGATAACGGACGTAGAAGTAGTTGAAGACAGAACCCTGCAGAAGGCCCAGCACCAGCGCTGCAGTCGCCAGTGCGGCTGCGTACGCAATTCCCCGGTCGTGCGAGACGGCGACCGCAAGACCGACGTAGAGCGCTGCGGCAACGACGGCGTCAAAGATGGAATCAAGGAAGCGCCCGATCCGGGACGGCCTGTTCTGGAGCCGGGCAAGCGACCCGTCCACCGCGTCCAGGATGTTCTTGGCCTGCATTGCCACAGCGCCAACCAAAGCCAGAACGTAGCCGCCCGCCCCATAGCAGTAGGCGCCCAAGAAGCCAATTCCTGCCCATAGGAGGGTCACGTGCGCGGCGCGCAGCCGCGTCGGAGCGATCGATCGCGCGATCCAAGC
>JBDHHL010000541.1:0-3027 GCA_039589375.1 Gemmatimonadota bacterium
GCGACGCCCGCCTGCGCCAGCACCTCGTTCGAGGCCGCGCTCATGCGAGTCGTCGCCTCCTTGAACACCTCGCGCCCCTTCATCACGATCCATTGGTGTAGGCCCTGTTCGGCCCGCTCTATATTAAAGGGCGCCTGCGTCCCACCGACCTTGGCGGTTAGGATGTCCCCACGACTGCCATCGGTGCCCGCGGTCGCGGCTACGATCTCGACGGCCCCATCGCCTGTACCTACGACGGCGGCGCCGGCGGCGTCACCGAAGAGAACGCAGGTGTTCCGGTCCTGCCAGCTCATCAGCCGGGTCAGAAGCTCGACGCCGATCACCAGCACGCGGCGTTCGCCGTTCCCGACTCGCGAGCGCGCGATGTCTAGCCCCAACACAAATCCGGCGCACCCGCTCCCCGCGAGGTCGTACGAGGGGATCTCGCCGGCGCCCAGCTTGTGCTGAACGAACGAAGCCGTGTCCGGCGTGTAGACCTCCGGTGTATCGCTCGCGACGATGATCTCGTCGATTTGGTCCGGGGTTAGGCCCGCGTCGACCAACGCGCGTTGGGCTGCGGAGACGGCAAGGTCGGACGTATTCTCGTCGTCCGCCGCCAGCCGACGCCGCTTGATGCCGGTCCGCGTCGTGATCCACTCATCTGACGTGTCGACGTACTCGGTCCACTCATCGTTGGTCATGACGCGCTCTGGCACGTAGGCCCCTAGACCTATCAGACCGATCCGGTGTCGCGTCATTCGAGAATCCTCTCCGACTTGGCGCGCGGGATCCTACACGTGCGCAACCCGGCGGGTTGCCGATAGAGCTTGGGGAAGAAGTCGGTCCGGCGCCAGTAGCCGTTGACTTCCTGCCTTGAGAAGTACGGCTGGGGAAGGGTCACCGCCCCCCTTCGACGTTGCCGAGCCACGGCAGCTCGCCGGGAAGCGCCAGCGACCGCGCCTCTTCTATGTAGGCACGGCGGGCACGAACCGCTTCCGGGCTCGTCTCGTCAGCGAGCTTCCGCGCTGCCGCGACATACGCCGCCACCTGTGCTCCCAGATACTCCTGAGAAACCTGCTGGATGAGGCTATCGGCGTCGACAAGCCCGTCCGGCGTTTCCAGCAAACGAGCAATGGCAGCTACGTTAGCGCCGAACCACGTCTGCAGCGCTTTCTCGCGATCGATCCAACCGAGAAACTCGAGCGCCATCAGTTGCTCGGCTTGGTCAAGCTGTGCCATCCAAGCGGGGATCCGGCCAAGCAGCTCCAGGTCCTCTCGCGTGGCACCGGCACTCAGCGCAAGTCGCAGGGCGACGGAGGGCGCCCGGTCTTCACCCTTTAGTCGGGTCAGTTCGCCGCGGGCAAGTTCGAGATCCCCTACGGTCAGTGCCAGGTCGGCCCGGACGTTCCCGGCCATGGCATCGGACCATTCGGCCAGCAGTGAGTTCTCCACCTTGTGAGCTATCTTCACTAGTTCTTCAGCCAAAGTGCTGGCACCTGTCTCGAGTCTATGGTGACCCTGCAGGAGCTCCAAATACATGACGTCCGGGTGCAGGTCTCTGGCTTCGTCAAGCAGTCGATTCAGCTCCCTAGGCTCGCGATTCAAGCGACGATACAACCGAAGACGCGGCTCGATAGCCTCCAGCGCTTCCTGGCTTCCGAGCGAAGCGAATCGGTCGAAGTGCTCGAGGGCATCGGTCCACCTGCCGCCCGTGGCCGCGACGTGGCCGAGGGCGCGATGTGCCGGAGGGTACTCTGGATCCAGCTCGAGCGCAGCTTGATAGTGGTCCGCTGCTCCACCAGAACCTTGCTCGATCATTCTCCCTAGTAGATAGTGGTACATTGGCGACTTTGGGTTGGCCGCGAGTAACGAGCGATACTCTTCGATCGGATAAGTGCGTCTAGCCTTTAGCCAGATCTCCTGGTACATCCGATGGAGGTGCACATCGTCCGGTAGCCGCTCCCTACACGACCGGATTACCTCTACGGCCTCATCCGGATCGTCAAAAAGAAGGGCGCTCGCGGTCATGTAGGCGAGCTGCACGTTTTCGGGATGGGCCTGAAGCTCTGCACGAGCGGCAGCGAGGGCCGCCGCGCTACTGAGTATCGGTGTACCGAGCGACACCGTCCCAAGCGCACTGAGGCCTGCCCCGACCGCATGGAGAACGGAGTTCTCGATACCGCTGCCGTACACATACTTCGAATCGGGTGGGGTAGTAAACGGATAGTCGATCTCCTCACCAAGAAAGATCACGGGCCCTTCCACAAGCGTGTGGCCTTCTCTGGGGGTACCCTCCCCGTAGACTACGTAATCGACCCAGAGGACAGCCTGGTCGCCGACGTTGTAGACGATGGTCTCGTCACCGTGGCCAGATAGATCGACCTGGAAAGACTCGAAAGGCCCCGCCTCATCCTTCCAGCTCGCGCTGAACCTCGTGCTGTCCAGCGAGACGCCTTCGAAGACCTCGTGCCGGTGTGCCGGGACGACTCGCTCCGAGTCCCCTACATAGGCGACCACGGGCCGATCGAAACCGTTATAGGCGAACACGTCGGTATGCGTAGCGGCACTGCGCGAGATTGCGTACGCCGCGATCATCGCCGTGAGCACGGCGGCTGCCGTGGCCACGCGAGCCCCGCGCGCGAGCGGTGGCAACGGGGCCCGCGCCAGGAAGAGCCAGCCTTCGCCTTCTGGATTGCGCAGGACGAGGTAAGCCGCGAACGGCCATAGCGGCACGAAGACGAGGACCAGCCATATCGTGGCTATGAAGCTGCCGTCGCTCTCTTTCTGATACTTGCCGTACAGCATGCTGCCGATGCCGTTGAAAGTATACATCGCCGGCGCTTTCTCGATCGGCTCGAGCCACAAGCGAAGCTGCCCGGATAGGCGTCGCTGTTTTTCCTTTCGATCCGGATTCCGCTCGAGCTTGATGTGACGAAGCAGAAGCTTCCTGGCGCGGAGCCGTTGGCCTTCATCGTGGAGGCGAAGGACCTCCGGCGGGAACAATCCGGCATCACCTTCTTTGCGGGCGATGAGCCTGAGGAGAGGTTC